>DASZVK010000187.1:0-4390 GCA_035547175.1 Solirubrobacteraceae bacterium | reverse complement strand
GGAGCTGCTCGCGACGATCGCGCTGAACGCCCTCGCGGCCGCGCGGGTCCCGGTCCGCGCGGTCGGCGACGAGCCCAGCGACGACGACCGCACGGTCCTCTACATCGGCCTCCTGCTGCTCTACCTCGCGCTGATCGCGTTCGGCAACGTCGTCGCGTACAGCGTCACGGAGGAGAAGTCGTCCCGGATGGCCGAGGTGCTGCTGACGACGATCGCGCCGCGGCGGCTGCTCGCGGGCAAGGTCCTCGGCATCGGGCTGCTGGGCCTGGGCGAGCTGGTGGCCGTGGCCGCCGCCGGCCTGCTGGCCGGGGAGCTGGCCGGCGGCTCGGGGCTCCCCTCCGCCACGCTCGGCACGGCGGCGATCGTCGTGCTCTGGTTCGTCCTCGGCTACGTCTTCTACAGCGCGGCGTTCGGGGCGATCGGGGCGATGGTGTCGCGCCGCGAGGACCTCGAGAGCGCCTCGGCCCCGGTCAGCGTCGTGCTCGTCGCGGCGTTCCTGCTGGCGATGGTCGCCCTCGAGCACCCGGACGGGACGCTCGCCCGCGTCATCGCGTTCGTGCCCGCGCTGGCGCCGATGGTCGTCCCGACGCGCGTGATCCTCGGCGACATGGGCGCGCTGGAGCTGCTCGCGACGATCGCGCTGAACGCCCTCGCGACGGCCGGGCTCGTGGCCGTGGCGGGCCACGTCTACGCGCGGGCGTTCGCGCGGGTCGGCGCGCCCGTCCGGCTGCGCCAGCTGCTCGCGGGCGACGCGGCCCGCGGGCGCTAGTCGGCGAGCTGCTCGGCGCTGCCGAGCGCGGTGCTCTTCTCGCGCGTGACCGGCTTGGCCCGCTCGGCGGCCGTCGGCGCGGGCTCGGCGACGACCTCGCCGTCCTCCTCGGCGGTCATCGGCGCCTCGTCCTCGGCCAGCGGCTGGATCTCGCCCGCCAGCACGGCCTTCGACGGGCCGAGGACCATCGTCATGTTGCGCCCGTCGAGGTTCGGGCGCTGCTCGACCGTCGCCAGCTCGGCGAGCTCCTCGGCCAGGCGGTCGAGGATCGCCACGCCGCGCTCGGGGTGGGTGACCTCGCGGCCGCGGAACATGATCGTGACCTTGACCTTGTCGCGGGCGCGCAGGAAGCGCTCGACGTGGCCCTTCTTGGTCGCGTAGTCGTGCGCCGCGATCTTCGGGCGGAACTTGATCTCGCGGACGTTGATCTGCTGCTGGTGCTTGCGCGCCTGCTTCTGCTTCTGGGCCTGCTCGTACTTGTACTTCGAGTAGTCGAGCACGCGGCAGACGGGCGGCCGCGCGTCCGGCGCGACCTCGACGAGGTCGAGGTCGCGGGCCAGCGCGTAGCGCAGCGCCTCGGGCGTGTCCATGACGCCGACCTGGCCGCCGTTCTCGTCGATGAGCCGGACCTGGGGAACGCGGATGCGCTCGTTGGTCCGGGTGGTGTCCCGCTCTGGCGGGCGCCGGTCGAACCTGCGAGGTACCGGCACTAGCTGGCGTGGGTGCGCGTCAAGCGGAGCGCGTGTGGAGCTGGATCTGGGTCAACGCAATCCAGT
This sequence comes from Solirubrobacteraceae bacterium, assembly GCA_035547175.1. Classification (GTDB taxonomy): domain Bacteria; phylum Actinomycetota; class Thermoleophilia; order Solirubrobacterales; family Solirubrobacteraceae; genus BP-464. The sequence goes on along the minus strand of DASZVK010000187.1, from coordinate 2,845 downwards.
ATAGCCGGGCAAATCAGGCCAGAAGCTCGCTTCGCAGGCGCTCGCAAAGGTCCGCCACGGACACCTCTCCCTCGTCGCCCTCGCGGTGGCGGCGCACGCTCACCGTGCCCTGCTGCGCCTCGCGGTCGCCGACGATCAGCATGTAGGGCAGCTTCTGCAGCTCGGCCTCGCGGATCTTGCGCCCGACCGACTCGGTGCGCTCGTCGACCTCGACGCGCACGCCCGCCGCGCGCAGCGTCGCGGCCACCTCGCGGGCCGCGTCGGCGTGGCGGTCGGCGATCGGCAGCACGATCGCCTGCACGGGCGCCAGCCAGGCCGGCAGCTCGCCGGCCGTGTGCTCGAGCAGCAGGCCGATGAAGCGCTCGAAGGAGCCGAACAGCGCGCGGTGGATCATCACCGGCCGGTGCTGGGCGTTGTCGGCGCCGGTGTACTCGAGGCCGAAGCGCTCGGGCAGGTTGTAGTCGAGCTGGACGGTGCCGATCTGCCACGAGCGGCCGAGCGAGTCGGTCACGTGCAGGTCGATCTTCGGCGCGTAGAAGGCGCCCTCGCCCTCGGCGACCTCGTACTCGACGCCGCGCGAGCGCAGCGCGTCGGCGAGCATCCCCTCGGCCCGGTCCCAGAACTCGTCGCTGCCGATCCGGTTCTCGGGCCGCGTCGAGAGCTCGACGCGGATCGGCAGGTCGAACAGCGAGTAGACGGCGTGGGCGAACTCCAGGCAGCCCGCGACCTCCTCGGTGACCTGGTCCTCGCGGCAGAAGATGTGGGCGTCGTCCTGGCAGAAGTGGCGCACGCGCAGCAGCCCGTGCAGCGTGCCGCTCGGCTCGCGGCGGTGCAGCAGGCCCGGCTCGGCGCAGCGGAACGGCAGGTCGCGGTAGCTCCAGCGCGTCATGCCGAACAGCTCGCAGTGGCCGGGGCAGTTCATCGGCTTGACGCCGAACTCGCGCCCCTCGTACTCGCTGACGAAGATGTTCTCCTTGTACTTGCCCCAGTGGCCGGAGGTCTCCCACAGCGTCGCCTCGTAGATCTGCGGCGTCTTGACCTCGACGTAGCCGCGCTGCGCCTGCATGCGGCGGTTGAGCGCGACGAGCTCGTTGAACAGCACGGTCCCGCGCGGCAGCCAGAACGTCGCGCCGGGCGAGACCTCCGAGAAGCCGAACAGGCCGAGCTGCGGGCCGAGCCGGCGGTGGTCGCGCGCCCTGGCCTGCTCGAGGCGCTCGAGGTGCTCGGCGAGCTCCCTGCGGTCGAAGAACGCGGTCCCGTAGACGCGCGTGAGCTGCGGGCGGCTGGAGTCCCCGCGCCAGTAGGCGCCGGCCAGCGACTGCAGCTTGACGGCGCCGATCCGCCCCGTGCCGGGTGCGTGCGGCCCGCGGCAGAGGTCGAGGAACGGGCCGTTGCGGTAGAGGCTGACGTGGGTGGTGCCGCTGTCGCGCACCAGGTCCTCGATCAGCTCGACCTTGTAGGGCTGCTCCTGGGCGCGGAAGATCTCCAGCGCCTCCTCGACGGTCGCCTCGCTGCGCTCGAACGGCTCGTCGGCGGCGATGTGCTCGCGCATCCTGTCCTCGAGCGCCGCCAGGTCGTCCTCGGTCAGCGTCGTGCCCTCGGGGAAGTCGAAGTCGTAGTAGAAGCCGTTCTCGATCGCCGGGCCGATCGAGACCTTGACGCCCGGGTACAGCTCGAGCGCCGCGGTCGCCAGCACGTGCGCCGCGTCGTGGCGGATCAGGTCGAGCGCCCCGGGGCTCTTGGGCGTGACGATCTCCAGCGGCCCCTCGACCAGCGGCCGCGCGAGGTCGCGCATCTCGCCGTCCTGCCTGACGGCCAGCGCCGCGCGCGCCAGGCCGGGCCCGATCGCAGCCGCGGCGTCGGCCCCGGTGGCGCCGTCGGGGAGCTCGAGCGGGGTCCCGTCGGGGAGCGTGACGATCACGGCCGGGAGGTTATCCGCGGCGGTGGCGGCGGCCCGGGGGCGAACGGGCGTTCGTCCCGTCGGGTCCTGATTGATAAGGTGCGGGCACCGGACAAAAAGCAGGGGCTGCAGCCGTAAGGCCCCGACCGCCAGTCGCCAGCCCGAAGCGCCTCCATCGCGCGCTCCCCCCGGTGACGGCACCCGGATCAACCCCGATCGACGCAGATCGCGAGCGCGCACCCGCGCGTCGTCGTGCTGCGTCAGGAGGAGCCACTCCGAGAAGCCATGCAGTTCAAGAAAGCCATGCTCACCGCGATCGCCCTGTGCGTGCCCGCGGCACCCGTCGCGGCGATCGCCTCGGCGGCCTCGGCGAGCCATCCCACGCGGCACGAGCGGCGCGACGTCGCCGCCGCCCGGGCGCGAGCCCGGCACGTCGCCCTGCACCGCCTCGCGGCGCAGCGCAACGTGCGCCTCGCGCGGATCAGGGCGCATCGCCTCGGCCACGCCCTCGCGGCGTCCTACGGATCGGCCGCCCGGGCGCGGTCGCTGGAGGACCTGCGGCGCTCCAACGAGCGCCTGCGGGCGCAGCTCGACCGGCTGCGGCGCGAGGACGCGCTCGTCGACCGGTTGCGGCCGTCCCTGCGGGCGATCGCCTACTGCGAGTCCCACCACGACCCCGACGCCGTCAGCGCGTCGGGCACCTACCGCGGGCTGTTCCAGTTCGACACGACCGCGTGGCACGCCGCCGGCGGCCACGGCGATCCCGCCGAGGCCTCCGTGCACGAGCAGTACCTGCGCGCGGCGATCACCTACTCGCGCCGCGGCCGGGCCCCATGGCCCGTCTGCGGCCGCTGGGCCTGAGGCCCCGCTCCGCGGGCCACGCCGCCGGGCCGGTAGGTTCCGGCGCGTGGACCACGGAGCGCTGCGCCGCCAGTTCCCCGTCCT
>DASZVK010000186.1:0-12723 GCA_035547175.1 Solirubrobacteraceae bacterium | reverse complement strand
GTTCACCGCGCGTGACGAGCACACGACCGTCGAGCGCGTCAGCGACGTCGTCGCGCCCTACGGGCTCGACCGCGTCACCGTCGACGGCGGCGACGCGCCGGCGATCCACGCGGCCTTCGCCGGCTTCCTCGCCCGCGCGCGGGCCGGCGAGGGCCCGTTCCTGATCGAGGCGCTGACGCACCGGCGCAGCGGCCACTACGAGGGCGACCCCGGCCAGTACCGCGAGAGGCTCGCCGCCGACGAGTGGAACGAGAAGGACCCCGTGCTGCGCTTCGAGCGCCACGGCCTCGAGCGCGGCTGGTGGACGCAGGACGAGCTCGCCGGCTTCGCCGCGCGGGCGGCCGAGGACGTGCGGCGCGCGGTCGAGCGCGGCCTCGCCGGACCCGACCCCGAGGTCGGCCTCGCCGAGCGACTGACCTACGCGGCGTGAGCGCGACCACCTACATCAAGGCGATCAACCGGGCCCTGCACGAGGCGATGGCCGCCGACGAGCGCGTGATCGTCATCGGCGAGGACGTCGCCGAGGGCGGCCCGTACACGGCCACGGCCGGGCTGGCCGACGCCTTCGGCCGCGAGCGCGTGCTCAACACGCCGATCTCCGAGGCGGCGATCACCGGCGTCGCCGTCGGCGCCGCCCAGGCGGGCTTGCGGCCCGTGCTGGAGATCATGTTCATCGACTTCATCACGCTGGCGCTCGACCAGCTCGCCAACGCGGCGGCGAAGGCGCACATGATGTCCGGCGGCCAGCTCACCGTGCCGATGGTCGTGCGCACGCAGGGCGGCGCCGGCTCGCGCGGGGCGGCGCAGCACTCGCAGAGCATGGAGGCGTGGCTGACGCACGTGCCCGGCCTGAAGGTCGTCATGCCCAGCCGCGCCGTCGACGCCGCGGGGATGCTGCAGACCGCGATCGCCGACCCCAACCCGGTCGTCTTCGTCGAGAACAAGAACCTCTACTTCCGCCGCGAGGAGGCGCCCGACGCGATCGAGCCGGTCCCGTTCGGGCAGGCGTGGGTCGCGCGCGAGGGCTCCGACGTGACGATCGTCGCCACGTCGCGGATGGTCGCCGAGGCGCTCGCCGCCGCCGACGCGCTGGCGACCGACGGCATCGAGGCCGAGGTGATCGACCCGCGCTCGCTCGTGCCGCTCGACCTCGACGCGATCGTCGCGTCGGTCGCGAAGACCAACCGCCTGGTGGTCGCCCACGAGGCGGTCACGCGCGGCGGCTTCGGCGCCGAGGTCGCCGCCGAGGTGCAGGCCGCGGCGTTCGACCACCTCGACGCGCCGATCGAGCGCGTCGGCGCGCCGTTCACGCCGATCCCGCTCAGCCCCGTGCTCGAGGACGCCTACCTGCCCGGGGCGGCGGACATCCATCGCGCGGCATGCGTCGCCCTCGGCCTCGCCGAGCGCGACGGGGTCGCCGCACGAGCCAAGTCAGCGCTATGAGGGAGGAGACCCAGTGCGCGCCGTCGTGACCACCGGCCCGAGGGCCATGGAGCTGCAGGACGTCGCCGAGCCCGGCGCGCCCGGCCCGGGCGAGGTGGTCGTGCGCCCGGGGGCCGTCGGCCTCTGCGGCTCGGACTACGACTTCTTCGCCGGCGACCTGACCGAGGAGGCCGGCGGCGGCCTGTTCCCCCGCATCCAGGGCCACGAGGTCGGCGCCGTCGTCGAGTCGGTCGGCGCCGGGGTCGAGGGCCTCGAGCCCGGGCAGATCGTCGCGGTCTACCCGCTGCGCGCCTGCGGGCACTGCTACCCGTGCCGCATCGACCGGCCCAACCGCTGCGTGAACTTCGAGCTCGTCGGCGTGCACGTCGACGGCGGCCTGCAGGACCTGCTCAGGCTCCCCGCCCGCCAGGTCGTCCCGATCGACGTCGGCTCGACCGCGCTGGCCTCGCTCGCCGAGCCGGTCTCGATCGCGACGCGCGCGGTGCGCCGCGCGCGCGTGCTCGAGGGCGAGAAGGTCGTCGTCCTCGGCGGCGGGCCGATCGGCGCCGCCGTGGCGCTGTGCTCGCTGGATCGCGCCGCCGAGGTGCTCGTCGTCGACCCGCTCGAGTCGCGGCTCGAGCTGAGCCGCACGCTGGGCGCGCGGACGCTGCCGTGGACGACGGCGGAGGCCGTCGAGGAGGCCGCGCACGAGTGGACCGACGGCGAGGGGCCGCCGGTCGTCGTCGACGCCACCGGCGTCCCGGCCGCGGTGCGCGCCGCCGTCGACATGGTCGTCGCCGCGGGCCGCGTGGTGATCGTCGGCATGTCGGCGGCCGAGGTCTCGCTGCGCGTCGGCAGCTTCACCGAGAAGGAGCTCGACGTGCTCGGCAGCGCGATCTGCGGCCACGGCGAGTTCGAGGGGGCGGTGTCGGTCGTCGAGCGCTACGCCGACAGGCTCGGGGGGCTGATCAGCCACGAGTTCCCGCTCGAGCGCGCCCCCGAGGCGATCGAGTTCGCGATCGCCAACCCCACCGATGTGATGAAGGTCGTGATCGGAGACGGAGAATGAGCGACAAGGCCTACGACTACGTGATCGTCGGCGCCGGCTCGGCGGGCTGCGTCGTCGCCGGGCGCCTGAGCGAGGACCCCGACGTCAGCGTGCTCGTGCTCGAGGCGGGCGGGCCCGACGTCGACCCCTGGATCCGCTTCCCCTACGTGTGGCCGGGGATGCTCAAGTCGGCGCTGGACTGGGACCTGCTCAGCGAGAAGGAGCCGGGGCTCGACGGTCGTCGGATCTACCTGCCGCGCGGCAAGATGGTCGGCGGCTGCGGGTCGATCAACGCGATGATCTACATCCGCGGCAACCGCGCCGACTTCGACGAGTGGGCCGAGATCGCCGGCGACGACTCGTGGAGCTACGAGCGCATCCTGCCCTACTTCCGCAGGTCCGAGGACTACGAGGGCGGCGAGGACATGTTCCACGGCGTCGGCGGCCCGCTCGCCGTCTCCTTCAGCCGCTCGATGAACCCGCTGGTCGACGTGATGCTCGAGGCGGCGGTCAACGCCGGCCACGAGCGCAACCCCGACCTCAACGGCGCCCGCCAGGAGGGCGTCGGCCGCTGGCCGCTGACGCAGAGGGACGGGCGTCGCTTCAGCCCGGCCGACGCGTTCCTGCACCCGGCGCTGAAGGCACGCTCGAACGTCGAGCTGGTCACGAGCGCGATGACGTCGCGGATCCTGTTCGAGGGCGAGCGGGCGGTCGGCGTCGAGTACGTCAAGGACGGCCGGGCGATCGAGGTCCGCGCCGAGCGCGAGGTCGTCGTCAGCGCCGGCGCGTTCCAGTCGCCGGTGCTGCTGATGCTGTCGGGCATCGGCCCGGCCGACCACCTGCGGGCGATGGGCATCGATGTGCGCGCCGACCTGCCGGTCGGCGAGAACTACCAGGACCACCTGATGTTCGTCCTCAACTACGTCACCGACGGCGACGACGCGCTGTTCGACAAGCTCACGCCGGAGAACCTCGAGCTCTACGAGCGGGGCGAGGGCCCGCTGACCTCCAACTACCCGGAGGCCGGCGGCTTCTTCCGCACGCGCGCCGGGCTGCGCGGGCCCGACGTCGAGTTCCACTTCTCGCCGTCGATGCTCTACGACGAGGGGCTGACCGTCCCCGAGGCGCCGGGCGTCGCCTTCGGCCCGGCGCTGGTGCAGCCGAGCAGCCGCGGCTTCGTGCGCCTGCGCACGCCGCTGCCGCACTCCAAGCCGGTCATCCAGCTCAACTCGCTGACGACCGAGGACGACCGCCAGAGCGCGATCGCGGGCGTGCGCCTCGCGCTCGAGGTCGCCGCGCAGTCGCCGCTCAAGGAGCGCATCGTGCGGCCGTTCAGCATCCCGGAGAGCGACTCCGACGAGGACATCCTCGCCTGGGTCCGCGCGACGTCGATGACCGTCTTCCACCCGACGTCGACCTGCTCGATGGGGTCGGTCGTCGACGCGCAGCTGCGCGTGCGGGGCGTCGAGGGCCTGCGGGTGATCGACGCCTCCGTGATGCCCACGATCACCCGCGCCAACACCCACGCCGCCACGATCATGATCGGCGAGAAGGGCGCCGACCTGCTCAAGGGCGTGACGTCCGCCACCACGACACAGAGGAGCGCCGCGGCATGAGCGCCACCGCAGAGCCCACCGGTCCCCTGCTCGACGGCCACGCGAGCTCGGGCCAGATCTACGTCGACGGATGGGTCGACGCGCCCGAGACGGTCGACGTCTTCGAGCCCGCGACCGGCGAGAAGCTCGGCGTCGGCGGCATGGCCGACGCGGCGACGGTCGCGCGGGCGTGCGCGTCGGCCGCCGCGGCGCAGAGGGAGTGGGCGGCGACGCCGATCTTCGACCGCATCCAGATCGTCAGCCGGGTCATCGGCCTGATCGCCGCGCACGAGGAGGAGCTGAAGACGTGGATCGTCCGCGAGAGCGGCTCGGTGCCGGCCAAGGCGGAGGTCGAGACGAAGGCGTCGATGGGTCAGATCCAGATGGCCGCCTCGCTGATCAACCAGTCGTTCTCGATGGAGATCGCGTCGATCACGCCCGGTCGGCGCAGCTTCGCCCGGCGCAACCCGATCGGCGTCGTCGGCTGCATCACGCCATGGAACTTCCCGCTCGTGCTGGCGATGCGCACGATCGCGCCGGCGCTCGTCTGCGGCAACGCCGTGGTGCTCAAGTCGGCGCCGGACACGCCGATCAGCGGCGGGGTGGCGATCGCGCGCCTGTTCGAGGAGGCGGGGCTGCCGACGGGCCTGTTCCAGGCCTTCTGCGGCGGCGCCGACGTCGGCCAGGCGCTGACCGCCGACCCGAACGTGAGCATGATGTCGTTCACCGGCTCGACGGCCGCGGGCCGTCAGGTCGGCGAGGTCTGCGGCCGGATGCTCAAGCGCGTCGTGCTCGAGCTCGGCGGCAACAACGCGCTCGTGATCCTCGACGACGCCGACGTCGACGCCGCCTCGTCCTCGGGCGCGTGGGGCGCGTTCCTGCACCAGGGCCAGATCTGCCTCGCCGCCGGGCGCCACATCGTGCACGAGTCGATCGCCGAGGAGTACATCGCCAAGCTGACCGAGCGCGCGCAGCGCCTGCCGGTCGGCGATCCCCACAAGGACGAGGTCGCGCTCGGGCCGATCATCAACCAGCGCCAGCTCGACCGCGTGCAGAAGATCGTCGACGACACGATCGAGGCGGGTGCCACGGCCACGACCGGCGGCAAGGCCGACGGGCTGTTCTTCCCGCCGACGGTGCTGCGCGACGTCACGCCGAGCATGTCGGCCTTCCAGAACGAGCGCTTCGGCCCGGTCGCGCCGGTGACGACGTTCAAGACCGACGAGGAGGCGCTCGCGCTGGCCAACTCGGTCGACTACGGCCTGTCGGCCGCCGTGCACTCCAGCGACCCGCTGCGCGCCCAGGCGTTCGCCGACCGGATGGAGTCGGGCATGGTCCACATCAACGACCAGACGGTCAACGAGGAGCCGATGGCGCCGTTCGGCGGCGTCAAGGGCTCGGGCAACGGCAACCACTTCGGCGCCGTCGCCAACATGGAGCTGTGGACCGACTGGCAGTGGCTGACGTCGCGGCCGCACGCCGAGCCGTTCCCGTTCTAGGCGTTTCGCGGCGCTTTCTGTGACGCCGTCGCCTCGATGCTCTCGGGGTGGTTGCGGAACGGTCTGACTATCCGACTCAACCTCAACCACCCCGGTGGTTGGCGGTGGCCCGGGTCGCCGATCGGCAGTGGGGAGTGGTTGGCGTCGCGCAGCTGCGGGCGGCCGGCGTCGCCGCGGGCGCGCTGAAGCACCAGGCCGCGACGGGCAGGTTGCGGCCGCTGCATCGCGGCGTGTACGCGGTCGGGCATCGACGGCTGCGGCCGGAGGGGCACTGGCTGGCGGCCGTGCTCGCCTGCGGCGACGGCGCCGTGCTCAGCCACGCGAGCGCGGCGGCGCTGTGGGGGATCCGGGCCTCGACGGCGACGAGGATCGACGTCACCGCACCCGGAATGCGACGTGGACGATCGGGCATCCGCGTGCACAGCTCGCGCCGCCTAGACCCGCAGGACGTGACCAGCGAGTCGGGCGTCCCGGTCACCTCGATCGCGCGCACGCTGCTGGACCTCGCGGCCACCCTCTCCCCCGGTGATCTCGAGTCGACCGTCGCATCGGTGTTGCGGCGGCCCGGCTTCGATGCCGGCCACGTGGCAGACGTCGTCGCCCGTGGCCAAGGGCACCGCGGGGCGGGACGGCTCGCCACGCTCGTGGCAGCCGAGCCGAAGCTCACGCGCTCGGCGCTGGAGCGGCGCTCCCTCGCGCTCGCGCGCGATGGCGGCCTGCCCGAGCCCGAGACCAACGTGCCGATGACGCTCGGCGGCGGGCAGCGCTGGGAGATCGACGTGCTCTGGCGCCGCGAGCGCGTCACGGTCGAGCTCGACGGCTGGCAGCATCACCACGACCGGCGCTCCTTCGAAGCCGACCGCGCCCGCGCCGCCACGCTCACCGCCGCGGGCTACCGCCACCTCCAGCTCACCTGGCGCCAGATCACCCAGGAGCCCGCCCGGGCACTCGCAACCCTGCGAGCAGCCCTGGGTGGTTGAGGAAACGTCTGACCATCCGACCCAACCTCAACCACCCCGCTCAGACGACAGGTGGTCAGAGGGGCGGCGCCACGTTGAGCTCGACGCAGACGCCGTTGGGGTCGTGCACGTAGAGCTGGCGGACGCCGAGCTCGGGGATCTCGTTGGCGACGTACTCGAGGCCGAGCGCCTCGAGCCGCGCCAGCGTGGCGTCGTAGTCGGTGGCGGCCAGGGCGACGTGGTCGATCGGGACCTCGCCCCCGGCCGGCCCGTCGGGCACGGCCAGGCCGATCGTCGCCGAGTGCGCGGCGTACTCGGCGCGGTCGGCGATGTGCAGCAGCGCGCCGGTGCCCTCGCCGTAGAGCCAGTGGCCCGAGAACGGCAGCGGCGGCCGCGCGCCCGGGCGCAGGCCGAACGCGTCCGCCCACCAGTCGCGCGTGCCGTCGATGTCGTCGGTCAGGACGAGGACGTGCTCGATGCCGTGGACGGGCACGGCGCGCGGCCGTCAGGCCTCGATCGACGCCCCGCCGAGCAGGTAGGCCGCCTGCAGCAGGTCGGGCCGCTCGCGCAGCTCGGCGGTCGTGCCCGCGTACTGGATGCGCCCGCCCTCGATCAGGTAGGCGGCGTTCGCCAGCTCGAGCGCGACGTGCGCGAACTGCTCGATCAGCAGCACGCCGACGCCCGACTCGGCGATCGTGTGCACCACGGGGATCAGGCGCTGGACGATGACCGGCGCGAGGCCGAGCGAGAGCTCGTCGATCAGCATGAACCTCGGCTGCGAGACGATCGCCTGGGCGAGCACGAGCATCTGCTGCTCGCCGCCGGAGAGCTGGCTGGCGCCGATGTCGAGGCGCTTCTGCAGCTCCGGGAACAGCTCCAGCGCCCGGGTGCGACCGGCGAGGCCCTCGTCCCTGGGCAGCCCGTAGCAGGCGACCTCGAGGTTGTCGGCCACGGTCAGGTCGGGCAGCAGCCAGCGGCCCTCGGGCACGATCGCCACGCCGGCCGTGCGCACGCGGTCGGGGCGCCGCTTGGCCAGGTCGGTGTCGCCGAGCATGATCGAGCCCGCCGCGGGCTTGAGCACGCCACCGACGGCGAGCACGATCGACGACTTGCCGGCGCCGTTGGGCCCCAGCAGCGCGGTCACCTCGCCCGGCGCGATCTCGATCGACACCTCGCGCACGACGGGACGGCCGCCGCGCTCGACGGTCAGGTCCTCGATGCGCAGCGCGCCGCCGTCGTGCGGCGCGGGCGCGACCGGCTCGAGCGGCGCGGCGGCGCTCACGCCTTGACCTCCGCGGTGCCGAGGTAGGCCCGCATCACCTGCTCGTCGCGCAGCACCTCGGCGGTCGGGCCGTCGGCGATCAGCTTGCCGAAGTCGAGCACGGCGACCTTCGTGCACGTGTTCTGCACGAGCGTCATGTCGTGGTCGACGAGGATGACCAGCGCGTCCATGTGCTCGGGGATCCGCTTGATGACCTCGCCCATCTGCACGGTCTCGTCGTCGGGCAGGCCGGCGGCGGGCTCGTCGAGGAGCACGACCCGCGGCTTGCCGACGACCGCGCGCGCCAGCTCGACGAGGCGGCGCTCGTGGGCGCTCAGCGACGCGACCTTCGCGTACGGGTCGGACTTGATGCCGACGAACTCGATCGCGCCGAGGATGTCCTCGCGGCGGCTGGTGCCGGTCGTGTCGGCCTTCGCGTGCTCGTGGATCAGCGCCACGTTCTCGTAGATCGACAGCTCCTGGATCGCCTGCTCGGTCTGGAAGGTGCGGCGCAGCCCCCAGCGCGCGCGGCGGAAGTGCGGCATCGCCAGCAGGTCCTCGCCGAACGCCGTGATCGTGCCCTCCTGCGGGCGCGCGAAGCCGCTCATCACGTTGAAGAAGCTGGTCTTGCCGGCGCCGTTGGGCCCGATCAGGCCGTTGGTGCCCATCGGGAACTGGATCGTCACGCTGTCCAGCGGCGTGACGCCGCCGTAGCGCAGCGTGAGGCCGTCGATCTCGATCACGCGCCCGCCCCGCCGCGTGCGGGCACGACCAGCCGCACGCCCCTCCAGATCAGCCTGCCGAGGTTCGCCATGTCCTTGGGGAACTGCACGGCGATGCCCTGCGGCGCCGTCGTCAGCACCTGCAGCACGCCGACCCCGAAGAGGATCAGCAGCAGCGAGCTGTTGAGGTGCCAGAGGTCGAGGATGTGCGGCACGACGCTGAACAGGAAGCCGGCGACGAGCGCCCCCCAGAGGGTGTAGGCGCCGCCCATCAGGACGACCGCGAGCAGCTGGATCGACTGGTCGGTGCTGAACGCCGTCTGGTAGAGCTGGCCCGACGAGCCGGCCAGGAGCGCGCCGCCGACGCCGGTCAGCGTCGACGCCAGCAGCAGCGCCCACAGCTTGTAGAAGGTGATGTTGATGCCCGCCGCCATCGCGCTCGGCTCGCTCTGGCGGATCGCCGCCCACGCGCGGCCCGGCTTCGAGCGCACGTGCCACAGCGCGACCAGGAACATGATCAGCGTGACGACCAGCGCATAGCGCCAGAAGCCGGTGTCGCTGTCGGCGATCGACGGGCGGCGGATCGACGGCGGGATCGTCGTCGAGGAGTCGTAGCCGAGGAAGCCGCCGGCCCCGTTGGGGAAGTTGGTGACGCTCAGCAGGATCGTCACCGCCCCCGCGAGCATCAGCGTGATCAGCGCCAGGTAGAGGCCGCTCAGGCGCAGCGCGGGAAGGCCGATGATCGTGCCGATGACGCCGGTCAGGATCGCGGTGATGACGATCACGACCGGATACGGCAGCGACGTCGCGAACAGCAGGCGCGCGCCGATCCACGCCCCGATCTCGAGGATCGCGACCTGGCCCATCGAGACCAGGCCGACGCGGCCGACGAGGATGCCGAGGCCGAGCGCCGTGATCGTGTAGCAGGCGGCGGCGGCGAGCACCCCCATCCAGTCGACGGTCAGGACGGCGGGCAGCAGGAACAGGCCGATCGCCATCAGGCCGAGGACGACGAGCGCGCGGATCCCGTCCGTGCGCGAGACGCGGATCGTGCCGAGGGCCGGGAGCCTCACACGATCCTCCTTCCGGCGAGCGCCCCGCCCTTGCGCGTGACGAACAGCAGGCCGACGAGCGCGAGCACGAAGGGAGCCATGTCGTGGTACCTCGAGATGCCCGAGAACGGCTGCGCGCAGGCGTCGACGAGGCCGATCCCGAGGCCGGCGACGAGGGTGCCGAGAATCGAGCGCAGGCGCGCGATCAGCGCCGCGGCGACCGACGAGATCAGCACGATGAACGTCAGCGTGACCTGGTCGAGGCCGACCAGGTCGCTCAGCAGCAGCCCGGACACGCCGGAGAGCACGCCGGCCCACAGCCAGGCGACCGCCTCGACGCGGCGGACCGGCACGCCGAGCACGGCGCTGACCTCGCGGTCGTTGGCGAGCGCGCGCATCGCCGTGCCGAGCCGCGTGAAGCGCAGCAGCGCTCCCGTCAGCACGACGACGAGGACGCCGACCGCCAGCGCGATCACCTGCGTCCAGTTGACCATCGCCTCGCCGACGGAGAAGTGGTGGGTGTCGGTCGGGATCGGCTGGAAGCGCGTCGCGCCGCCGGCCGCGCTCCAGATCCACGAGCTCGCGCCGAGCAGGATCAGCGCGAAGCCCAGCGTGGCCGATGCCTTGACGAGCGGGTCGCGCTGGGCCAGCGGCGGCCCGAAGACCATGCCGTAGAGCCACATCGCGACGACCGAGAACGCGACGGCGGCCAGGAAGCCGAGCCCCTGGGGCCAGCCCTCCTCGTGGATCAGCTGCCAGCTGAGGAAGGCGCCGAACATGCCGATCGCGCCGAAGGCGAGGTTCAGCACGCCCGTCGTGCGGTAGAGGACGACGATGCCGGTCCCCGAGAGCGCGTAGACGCCACCGAGCGACAGGCCGGTGACGATGAACGGTTGGAGTTGGGTCCAGCTGGGCATGGAGACCTGTCGAGGCTTCGCGTCGGGGGCACTGGCGGGACGGCGATGAGGGACCTGCCTACTGCTCGGTGGTTACTGCTTGGCCTCGATCTTGCGAGCCGCGGCGACCTCGGGGTCGACCGGGTCGATGCCGAAGCAGCCCTGCAGCTGCACCATGACCTTGCCGTCCTTGGACGGGGTCACCGTGCGGTCGGTGTTGTTGGGCAGGTGGAACGAGCCCTTCCCGTAGTACCACGGCTTGCAGAGGATGTCGGTCTTGAAGTCCTTGACCGCCTTGAAAGCCGCGTTGACCGTCTTCGCCGTGTAGGTGGCGTTGGGGCCCATGTCGAGCAGCGCCTGGGTGGCGATGCGCCCGGCCGTGAAGCCCATCTGGCTGAAAGAGCCCAGACCGCCCTTGACCGCCTTGCCGTACTGCTTGAGCACGGAGCGGTAGAGCGCGCTGTCAGGCGCCTTCGCCGACGTCAGGTTGAGCTCCGCGTTGACGCCGAGCTTGCCGTACCACCCCGGCCCCAGCGAGGCCGCGAGGAAGTCGGTGTTGCACGGGGTCGAGCAGGCCCACGCCTTGACGTCGTCCTGCAGGCCCTGCTGCTGCGCGCCCTGGAGGATCTTCAGCGCCTCGGGAGGCGTGAAGTTCAGGACGACGACGCCGTTCTTGCCGGCGTCCTGCACCAGCCGCTGAGCGACCGACTTGCCGTCCTGGATCGGCACGTTGTCCGTCTCCAGCTTGTAGGGGACCTTGTACTTCTTGGCGATCAGCGCCACGCCGCCGGCGTTGTAGCCGGTGCCCGGCACGTTGGACTGATCGAAGATCAGCTTGTCGGGCTTCTTGCTCAGCGCCCACTGCGCGGCCCCGTCGGAGCTGTAGCGCGGGCCCATGTTGATCGAGGCGAAGTGCGACGTCGAGTAGGCGGAGACGGCGATGCCGGCGCCGATGACGTAGAAGCCCTTCTGCTCGTAGTACTTGTGGTTGATGTCGGCCTCGATGATGCTCGAGTTGCCGACCAGGCCGACGACCTTGATGCCTTCGATGAGCTTCTTGGCGGCGGCGCTGGCGGTCTGCGCCGTCGTGCTCTCCGTCTCCTCCGTGAAGGCGATCCGGTGGCCGTAGATGCCGCCGTTGGCGTTGACGCAGTCGAAGTACGCCTTCGCCATCAGGCCGATGTCGGTGAAGTCCGTGCCCGGCTGCTGGGTGTTGATGGCGCCGAGCTTGATCGGGCTGCCGGTGGCCTTCTTGCCGTTGCCCAGGCCGCAGACGGACTTGCCGCCCTTGCTCTGGGAGACCGAGGTGCTCGCGGCGCCCGAAGACGACGTCACGCCGACGACCAAAGCCGTCGTCAGCGCGGCGACGCCCAGGACCGCCGTAACGCGCCCCCGAACGAGGTTCCTCCTCACTGCAATCTCCTCCTGTTCTCTCGCGACGGCCCGGTCGGCCATCGCTCGCTTGAGACGGCCCGAACGTAACCAAGTGATCAGACGGCCAACTTGATCAGACGCGCACGATGGCTTGACCGTTCGTGCCTCGCGTTACGTTCGCCCCATGATTGTCGCGTTCTCGCCCGGTCGGGTCAACCTCGTGGGCGAGCACACCGACTACAACGACGGCCTCGCGCTGCCCTTCGCGATCGCCCGCGGCGTCACCGTCCGGGCCGAGCCGGCGCCGGGCGACGCCGTCGAGGTGATCGCCTCCGATCTGCGCGAGCGCGACCGCTTCGACCCCTCCGACCTGCGCGCCGGCGCCGTCGGCGGCTGGCGGGCGTTCGCCCGCGGCGTCGCCGCCGAGCTCGCGGCCACGGGCGTGCGGCCGCGCGGCGCGCGCCTGGAGGTGTCGGGCGACCTGCCGCACGGCGCGGGGCTGGCGTCGTCGGCGGCGCTGACGGTCGCGCTCGCGCTGGCGCTGCTCGCCGTCGCCGACGAGCCCGAGGGCGACCGCGTCGCGCTGGCGCGGCTCTGCTCGCGCGTCGAGGGCGAGTGGGTCGGCGCCCGCACGGGCCTGCTCGACCAGCTCGCCTGCCTGCTCGCGGGCGAGGGCGCCGCGCTGCTCGTCGACTTCCGCACGCTCGAGCACCGCGCGGTGCCGCTGCGGCTCGAGGGCTGGCGGCTCGTGTGCGTGGACTCCGGCGAGGCCCACGACCATGCGACGAGCGGCTACAACGAGCGCCGCGCCGAGTGCGAACGGGCGGCCCGGCTGCTCGGCGTCGCCTCGCTGCGCGACGCGCCCGACGAGCCGGATGCGCTCGGCGCGCTGCCC
>DASZVK010000185.1:0-4350 GCA_035547175.1 Solirubrobacteraceae bacterium | reverse complement strand
CCACATGGACGGCGTGCACCTGACCGGGCTGATCGACGTGCTCAAGGACGTCGACGGCCTGACCGCCGAGAGCGCCGGGCGCCTGGCGCTGGGCCGCGAGGGCCTGCGGCCGTGCACGCCGTCGGGCGTGATGGTGCTGCTCGAGGAGGCCGGGGCGACCGTCGAGGGCGCCGAGGCGGTGGTCGTCGGGCGCTCGAACCTGTTCGGCAAGCCGATGGCCCAGCTGCTGCTCGAGGCCAACGCGACGGTGACCGTCTGCCACTCACGCACGCGCGACCTCGGCGAGGTCTGCCGCCGCGCCGACGTGCTCGTCGTCGCCGCCGGCTCGCCCGGGCTCGTGCGCGGCGACGGGGTCAAGCCGGGCGCGGGCGTGATCGACGTCGGGCTGACCAACACCGCCGACGGCCCGCGCGGCGACGTCGCGTTCGACGAGGTCGCCGAGGTCGCCGGCGCGATCACGCCCGTCCCCGGCGGCGTCGGCCCGATGACGATCGCCTGCCTGCTGGCCAACGTCGTCCGCGCGGCGCGCCTGCAGGGCGCCGCCGGGTAGCGTTCCCGCCCGAGCCTTGCTGCGTCGCCTGCGTGCCATCGACCTCCCGCCCGCCATGGGCGCCGTCGCCGTGCTCGTCGTGCTGTCGGTCGGCAGCGACGGATGGTCGGACGTCGGCTGGCTCACCGCCGCGCTGGCCGCGCTGGCGATCGCCTTCGGGCTGCTGCTGCCGGTCCTGGGCGCCGCCTGCCGCAGCCCGTCGCTGCCGATCCTGTGGATCGTGCTGACGCTGGTCTGGGCGCTCGGCGCGGCGATCGCGCTGCTCGCCGACGGCGTGCTCGTCGGCGCGCTCGCCGCCGCCGTCGAGCTGGCGGGCGCCTACTACGCGATGAAGGACGACCGCGCCCCCGGCGTCTCGGACCCGCCGGTCGACGTGCGCCCGGCCCCGCCCGCGGCCTGACCGTCGCCTAACCTGCGCTCTCGATGATCGACCGCGAGCAGGTCCTGCACGTCGCGCGCCTCGCGCGCCTGCGCCTCGACGACGACGAGGTCGACCGCATGGCCGTCGAGCTGTCCTCGATCCTCGGCCACGTCGAGCGCATCTCCGAGCTCGACCTCGAGGGCGTGCCCGCCACCACGCACGTCGTCGAGGTCGCCAACGCGCTGCGGGCCGACGAGCCGGCGCCGTCGCTGCCGCGCGACGCGGTCCTCGCCGCCGCGCCCGCCGTCCAGGACGGCGGCTTCCTCGTCCCCAGCCCGACGGCCTCGTGAGGCCCGGCGAGCTGGTCGAGCTGACGGCGACCGAGGCGGTCGCCCGTTGCGGCGTGGACTTCACGGCCGCCGAGCTGTTCGACGCCTACCGCGAGCGCGCCGCGGCCGACGAGCTCAACGCCTTCACGTGGATCGCCGAGGAGGCGCCCGCGCAGCCGCCCGCGGGCGCGCTGGGCGGCGTCCCGCTCGCCGTCAAGGACCTCTTCTGCACCGAGGGCGTGCCGAGCCAGGCGGGTTCGCGGATCCTCGAGGGCTACCGCCCGCCGTACACGGCCACGGTCGTCGCCAGGCTCGCGCGCGCCGGCGCGCCGCTGCTGGGCAAGACCAACCAGGACGAGTTCGCGATGGGCTCGTCGAACGAGAACTCGGGCTTCGGCCCGACGCTCAACCCGTGGGACCGCACGCGCGTCCCCGGCGGGTCGAGCGGCGGCAGCGCGGCGGCCGTCGCCGCGGGCCTGGCGCCGTGGGCGCTGGGCACCGACACCGGCGGCTCGATCCGCCAGCCGGCCGCGCTGTGCGGGATCGTCGGGCTGAAGCCGACCTACGGCACCGTCTCGCGCTACGGGATGATCGCCTTCGCCTCGTCGCTCGACCAGGCCGGCCCGCTCGCGCGCACGGTGGCCGACGCGGCGCTGCTCTACCGCCACATGACCGGCGAGGCCGACCCGCTGGACTCGACGTCGCTGGGCCACCCCGACGGCGAGATCGCGCTGCCGACTGCTGAGCGGCTCGACGGCGTGCGGATCGGCGTGCCCGAGGAGCTCGCGGGCGAGGGCGTCGAGCCCGGCGTGCTGGCCTCGTTCGAGGCCGCGCTGCGGACGGCGCGCGAGCTCGGCGCGACCGTCGAGCCGTGCCGCCTGCCGCACGCCCCGCACGCGCTCAGCGCCTACTACGTGATCGCGCCCGCCGAGGCGAGCTCGAACCTCGCCCGCTACGACGGCGTGCGCTACGGCCTGCGCGTGCAGGACCCCGCCCACCCCGACGACCTCGTCTCGATGTACACGGCGACCCGCCACGACGGCTTCGGCGCCGAGGTCAAGCGCCGTGTCCTGATCGGCACCTACGCGCTGTCGAGCGGTTACTACGACGCCTACTACGGGCGCGCGCAGCGGGTCCGGACGAAGATCGCCGAGGACTTCCGGGCGGCGTTCGCCGACTTCGACCTCGTCGCGACGCCGACGAGCCCGACCGTCGCCTTCGAGCTGGGCGCCAAGACCGCCGACCCGCTGGCGATGTACCTCAACGACTTCTGCACGGTGCCGGCGAGCCTCGCCGGCGTGCCGGCGATCTCGATCCCCAGCGGGCTCAGCGAGGGCCTGCCGGTGGGCCTGCAGCTCATCGGCCCGGCGTTCAGCGAGGCGCGGCTGCTCGACGCCGCCCATGCACTCGAGCGCGCGATCGGCTTCGACGGGAGCGCGGCGCGTGCCTGAGTGGGAGCCCGTCATCGGGCTGGAGATCCACGTCCAGCTCAACACGCGCACGAAGATGTTCTGCGGCTGCGAGCTGAGCTTCGGCGAGGAGCCCAACACGCGCACCTGCCCGACGTGCCTGGGCCTGCCGGGCGCGCTGCCCGTGACCAACGAGGCGGCGATCCACCGCGGCCTGATGATCGGCCTCGCGCTCGGCTCGCGGCTCGCCGAGCGGTCCGTCTTCCACCGCAAGAACTACTTCTATCCCGACAGCCCGAAGGCGTACCAGATCAGCCAGTACGACGAGCCGCTGTGCCTCGGCGGCTCGCTGGGCGACGTGCGCATCCACCGCGTGCACCTCGAGGAGGACGCGGCCAAGCTCGTGCACGTCGGCGCGTCGGGCCGGATCCACGGCGCCGACGCCTCGATCGTCGACTTCAACCGCTGCGGCACGCCGCTGGTCGAGATCGTCACCGAGCCCGACGTCCGCTCGGCCGAGCAGGCGCGCGAGTTCCTCACGCTGCTGCGCGTGACGCTGCGCCAGCTCGGCGTCAGCGACGTCAACATGGAGGAGGGGTCGCTGCGCTGCGACGCCAACATCTCGCTGCGCCCGGCGGGCTCGGAGGCGCTCGGCACCAAGACCGAGCTGAAGAACATGAACTCGTTCCGCTTCATCGAGCGCGGCATCAACGCCGAGATCGCCCGCCAGGCGGCGATCCTCGACGCCGGCGAGGCGGTCGAGCAGGAGACGCTGCACTTCGACCCGCGCAGCGAGCGGCTGACGTCGCTGCGCTCCAAGGAGGAGGCGCACGACTACCGCTACTTCCCCGAGCCCGACCTCGTGCCGATCGCGATCACCGCGGAGATGCTCGACGCCGCGCGCGCGGCGATGCCCGAGCTGCCGGCCGCGCGCGCCGAGCGGCTCGAGGGCCTCGGCGTCAGCGCCGACAGCGCGCGGCTGCTGGCGTTCCGGCCCGAGCTGGGGGACGCCTTCGAGGCCGCGCTGGCGGCCGCCCCGGACGGCGACGGCCAACCCAGCCCGCTGGCCCAGTCGCTGGCCAACTGGCTGGCCAACGAGGAGGCGGCGGCGACCGTCGAGCCGGCCGCGCTGGCGACGCTCGTGGCGATGGCCGAGGCGCGCGAGGTCTCGCGCGAGGGCGCGCGCCAGGTGCTCGAGCGCCTCGTGTCGGATCCCACCCACGCCAACCCGCGCGCGATCGTCGAGGCCGAGGGGCTGGCCGCCGTCGGCGGCGCCGACGAGCTGGCGCCGATCGTCGCCGCCGCGCTGGAGGCCAACCCCGACGTGGCCGAGAAGCTCCGCGGCGGCGACATGAAGCCGATCGGCGTGATCGTCGGGCACGTCATGCGCGAGACGCGCGGGCGCGCCGACGGCGGCGCCGTGACGCGGCTCGTGCGCGAGCAGCTCGGCCTGTAGGCCGCGCCCCCGCTCT
Source organism: Solirubrobacteraceae bacterium (assembly GCA_035547175.1). GTDB lineage: Bacteria > Actinomycetota > Thermoleophilia > Solirubrobacterales > Solirubrobacteraceae > BP-464. The sequence goes on along the minus strand of DASZVK010000185.1, from coordinate 229 downwards.
CGACGCGGGGTCGAAGGCCCCGCGCGCGATCTTTGGACACGCGGCCAACGCCGCGCCGCGCCGCGGTCGGCACGATGATGCCCATGCTCGATCGCAGCCCCGCCCGACTCGCGCTCGTGCGGGAGGCCCGCCTCCCGCGGGGCGACGGCGCCTCCGGCGTCCGTCGGCCCGCCGTGCGTCGCTACCGGCTCGTCAGGTTGGCTCCCTTGACGACGCCGGTGGCGACGCG
>DASZVK010000184.1:0-9518 GCA_035547175.1 Solirubrobacteraceae bacterium | reverse complement strand
CTGCCGATCGGGGACTCGACCGACAGGCGGCCGGCGGCGGGGTCGGCCTCGATCGCGCCGACCAGCGTGTACTCGATCGGGCCGTCGCCGTCGTCGAGCTCCAGCGTCACCGAGCTGCCCAGGCCGGCGCTGCCGTCGCGGCGCGGCTCGACGACCTGCGCGTTGGCGAGCGCGCTCTCGAGCTCGGCGATGCGGCGCTCGAGCGCCGCCTGGGCGGTGTGCATCGTGGCGCGGCTCGAGCTCTGCGTGGGGTCGCCCTCGTCCTCGCGGTCGCGGCGCAGCTCGCCCGCCAGGCGGGGACGCTCGGCGATCAGCCGCGACAGCTCGGCGCTCAGGCGGCGATGGCCCTCGGGGGTGATCTCCTGCGGATGGGGCGCGGTGGTCGACACGGCGGATGCTCCTGGTGACGCTCGAAGGACGCGTGGCGCCGCGCGGGGTGCCGCGGCGCCACGAGCTCCTCATGGTGCGCCCGCCGGGCCGCCCGGTCCATGCATCCCCGACCCCATCTTCGGCGGTCGTCAGGGCTCGACGAGGCCGCGGCGGATCGCGTAGCGGGTCAGCTGGACGCGGTCGTGCATGCCGAGCTTGGCGAGGATGTTCGCCCGGTGGCGGCCGACGGTCTTCTTGCTGATCGACAGGGCGTCGGCGATCTCGTCGTTGGTGTACGCCTCGGCGATCAGCTTGAGCACCTCGAGCTCGCGCGGGGTCAGCGGGTCGTGCTGGGCGCGCTCGCCGCGCCGTGCGCGCTCGAGGTGCTCGCGGACGATCGCCCGCACCGCGCGCGGGTAGACGAACGGCTCGCCGCGCATCGTCGCCCGGCAGGCCGCGACGAGGTCGCGGTCGACCGACGTCTTCAGCACGTAGCCGGCCGCGCCCGCCGCGAGCGCCTCGAAGAAGTACTCCTCGTTGTCGTGCATCGAGAGCATCAGCACGCGCACGCCGGGGCGCCGGCGGACGATCTCGCGCGCCGCCTGCAGGCCGGTCATGCGCGGCATCGAGACGTCGAGGATCGCGAGGTCGATGGGCACGGCGACGGCCTGCGCGACGGCCTCGGCGCCGTCGCGAGCCTGGGCGACGACGGCGAAGTCGGGCTGCTCGTCGAGCACACGCAGCAGCCCGTCGAGCACGATCGGGTGATCGTCGGCGATCAGGATGCGGGTCTTCAGCGGGACGGTCATGGGCGGCCGAGCGGCACGCGCAGGACGACCTCGGTGCCGCCCCCGTCGCGCGCGCCGAGGGCGAGGCGCCCGGAGACGAGCATCGCGCGCTCGCGCATGCCGCGGATCCCGCGCGAGGAGCGGCCCAGCGCCGCCGTCGCGGGCAGGCCGGCGCCGTCGTCGCAGACGCGCAGCACCGCCTCGTCGCCCTCGCGGCGCAGCGACAGCGCCGCCGACGTCGCGTGGGCGTGTCGCACGACGTTGGTCAGCGCCTCCTGGGCGACGCGGTAGACGACCAGCTCGGCCTGGTCGTCGAGCCCGGCGACCGGCTGCAGGTCGCGGTCGACGACGATCCGCGCCTGCTCGCCGATCGTCGAGGCGAGCGTCGAGAGGGCGCGCTGCAGCCCGAGGTCGTCGAGCACGTCGGGGCGCAGGCGGGCGGCGATGTCGCGCACGGTGGTCGCGCCGCCGCGCGCCGCCTCGGTCAGCGCGGCGAGGTCGTCGCGCAGGTCGGCGGGAGCGCGGGCGGCGACGCTCTCGATCCGCAGGATCATCCCGGTGAAGACCTGCCCGATCTCGTCGTGCAGCTCGCGGGCGACGCGGGCGCGCTCCTCCTCCTGAGCGGCCAGCGCCACGCGCGAGCTCTCGCGCCGCTCGCGCTCGAGGCGCTCGAGCATCTCGTTGAAGGTCTGCGCGACCGCGGCGATGCCCGGCTCGCCGGTGACGGGGACGCGCTGCCCGGAGGCCAGCAGGTCGACGCGGCGCATCATCGACGTGACGGCGTCGAGCGGGCGGAACACCCCGCGCAGCAGCGCGAGCGTCAGCGCGAGCATGAAGACGAGGCCGCCGACGAGCACGGCCAGCTCGGTCGCCGCCACGGGGATCGAGACCGTGACCGGGGCGAAGACGAGCAGCAGGAAGACCAGGACGAGGACCGACACGTAGGCGACGAAGACGCGCCAGAACAGCGGCACCCGTCTCCAGCGAGCAGCGAGCATCGATCGACTGTGCCACATGTCCCCCACGAGCCCGCGGGGTCAGGGGCGGTCGAGGGCCCGCGCGACCAGCGAGCGGGTCGCGGACGCCGCGTCGGCGGCGTCCGCGAGCGCCCACCGCAGGGTGGCCAGGCCGCGCCGCGCCCGCGCTCGCCGAGCCGGGCCGCACGCCCGCTCGGAGGGGGCGGGAGCCGCGTCGACGGTGCGCTCCAGCGACTCCGCGGCCGCGGCGAGGTCGCGCAGCGCGACCTCCATGCAGCCGAAGACCGCCGGAAGCGCGTGGCCCGCGCGCGGATCGTGCGCCGCCTCGCGCACCCCGGCGGCGCTCTCGACGAGAGTCGCGCCGCTCTCGTAGAGCGCGTCGACCGGGTCTCGCCGTCGGGGAGGCGGGAGCTCGGTCTGCGCCGGTGCGCGCGGGCGGCCCACGCCGCCGATCATCGCCCGTCGCGGCCTCCGCGGACATGGGGTCGAGGATGCATCTGCAGCAGCTAAGCGGCGGCCCCGGCGGGTAGCGAGGTCACATGCGGATCGCGATCACCGGGGCGACCGGCAACGTCGGCACGAGCCTGGTCGCCGCGCTGCGCGACGAGCGGTCGGTGGACGAGATCGTCGCGATCGCGCGGCGCGCGGCACGCTTCGCCGACCCGCGCGTGCGGATGGCGTGCGCCGACGTCGCCCGCGACGACCTCGACGAGCCGCTGCGCGGCGTCGACGCGGTGGTCCACCTTGCCTGGCTGATCCAGCCGTCGCGCGACGACGCGGCGCTGCACGCGGTCAACGTCGAGGGCAGCCGCCGCGTCTTCGAGGCCGCCGCGCGCGCCGGCGCGAGGGCAATCGTCTACCTGTCCTCGATCGGCGCCTACTCGCCGGGGCCCAAGGACCGCCGCGTCGACGAGTCGTGGCCGACCGACGGCATCCCGACGCTGTTCTACGCGCGCCACAAGGCCGCGGTCGAGCGGCTCCTGGACCGCTTCGAGCGCGAGCATCCGGACATCCGCGTCGTGCGCCTGCGGCCCGGCCTGATCTTCAAGCGCGACGCGGCGACGGGCATCCGGCGGCTGTTTGCCGGGCCGCTGCTGCCGTCGCCGCTGGTCCGCCGCGGGCTCGTCCCGTGGGTCCCGGACGTCCCGCGCCTGCGCTTCCAGGCGGTGCACTCGCTCGACGTCGGCGAGGCGCTGCGCCTCGCGCTCGTCGGCGACGAGCGCGGGCCGTTCAACGTCGCCGCCGAGCCGGTGCTCGACCCCGCGACGCTCGGCGAGCTGCTCGGCGCACGGCCGGTCCGCATGCGCGCCGGCGTCCTCAGGGCGCTGGCCGCCCTCACCTGGCGGGCGCGGCTGCAGCCGTCGCCGCCGGGCTGGCTCGACCTGGCGCTCGCGGTCCCGCTGATGGACGTCACGCGCGCGACCGAGCGGCTCGGCTGGCGCCCCCGGCGCTCCTCGACCGAGGCGCTGCTCGAGCTGCTCGACGGCATCCGCGCCGGCGCCGAGCACTCGACGCCCCCGCTGGCCGCGGCGACGAGCGGCGCGGCCCGCTGGCGCGAGATCGCCGGCCGCGCCGGTGCGCGCGACGCCGATGTCGAGCGACGCTAGTCGGCGCCATCCGGGCCTGACGCCGAGCACGCGCCTGCGGCGGCTGCTCGGCTCGGCACGCGCGCGCTGCGCGGCGAGCGTCGCGCTCGTGCTCGCCGGCTGCTGCGTCGGCGGGCTGCTGGCGACGTGGACGTACTCCGAGCCGGCCGACCTCTCGGTCGGGCGGATCTCGCTGTCGGTCAGCCCGTTCCACCGCGGCGCACTGGACGCCTACGTGCCGCTCGCCGACTGGGGCGTGCGCTTCCCGGTGATCCTCGCCCCGGCGCGGCTGAAGGTCGAGCTGCAGTCGATCGACCGCACGGCGGCACGGCGCGTCGCCCGCCAGGGCCTGCCCGCGGTCGGCGAGATCCGCGGCGAGGCGCGCGACGCGATCGTCGTCTACCTGCTGCACCTGGCGCTGCTCGCCGGCGCGGGGGCGACCGCGCTCGGCGCGCTGGTCGCGGCCGCGCTGCGAGCGCGCCGGCCGCGGCTGCGCTGGATGCTGGCGACGAGCGCGCTCGGCGGCGTGGCCTGGGCGGCGGCCGTCGGCGTGCTGCTCGCCCCACGAGGGCGACTCGACGACCCCGTCTACTACGCCCACGGCAGCGACATCCCGGTCGCGCTGAGCACGGTCGAGGCGGCCTCGCGCGCCTCCGGCGAGCTGGGCGCCGAGGTCGACAACCAGTTCCTCGGGCTGGCCCGCCTCGTCGTCGCGCCCGGCAACCGCGTGCCGCTCGCCGGCCTGCCGCGCCTGACGATCGCCTCGGACCTGCACAACAACGTCGTCGCGATACCGACGATCCGCAGCGCCGCCGCCGGCGGCCCCGTGCTGCTCGCCGGCGACCTGACCGACCGCGGGACGGCGCTCGAGACGCGGGCGATCGGCTCGGTCGCGCACGTCGGCAAGCCGGTCGTGATGGTGCCGGGCAACCACGACTCCGACGACGAGGCGCAGCGGCTGGCGGAGGAGGGCGTGATCGTGCTGACCCACCGCGGCCGACTGCTGCCCGACGGCCGTCACGGGTCCGTGGTCGTGCGCGTCGCGGGGCTGCGGGTCGCCGGCTACGAGAGCCCGAACATGCGCACCAGCATCGACGGCTACGCCGACCACGGCGCCGCGATCACGCCCGCCGAGCAGCGGGCCTTCGCCCGCTGGCTCGCCGGCGTCGCCGGGCGCGTCGACGTCGTCATGGTCCACGAGCCGCAGCTCGCCGAGCCGGCGCTGCGGGCGCTGCGCGCCGACCCTCCCGCGCAGCCGCTGCTGGTCGTCGCCGGGCACACCCACCAGCAGGCGGTCGTCGCGCGCGGCGGCGTCGTCGAGGTCAACGGCGGGACCGCCGGCGCGGGCGGCACCGGCAACCTCACCGCCGGCCAGCAGCTCGGGCTCGCCGTCGCGATCTACCGGCCGCCGTCCTCGGCCGCCGGCTTCGCGCCGCTCGCCGCCGACCTGATCCAGGTCGACCCGGGGACGGGCGGCTCGACCGCGCGCCGCATCCGGCTCGACCAGGGACCGGTCAAGGTCGGCGACCCGGTGGCGCCCCCGCCGAAGAGCGAGACCGACGAGACGACGACCGCCGGGCGCTGACCCACCGGCATCCACGTCCGAGCCCGGTGACCACCGTTGACCGCGTCGATCCGGCGCTGTTACGCTCGCCGCCGCTCATGCGACCGGCTGTCGTCGTGGCGCTGCTCGGCGGCGCGCTCGGCAGCTGGAAGGCGATCGAGCAGCGCTGGTACACCACCGCACAGGCCTCGATCGCCTCCTACGACGCCTACCGCACCTCGATCGACGCCGAGAAGGTCATCGAGCAGACCGACGCCACCCTGCAGGGCGGCTGACCGAGGCGCTCAGCCACGGTGGCGGTGCGTCACGCCTTGGTCCGGCCACCGGCTCGTCCCGCCGGCCGCAGCAGCGACGCGTAGTCGCCGAGCGGGCCGAGGTGGGCGAGCTTGTCGGGGTTGACGATCGAGCTGACGCCCGCGATCCGGCCGCCGGCGATGTCGAGCGCGAGCACGCCGACCAGCCGCCGCCGCGCGTCGAGGACGAGCGCCCCGGGGTCGCCGTTGATCTCGGCCGGCTGCACGGACACGCCCTCCGAGCGGCCGGCGACGCGGCGCCAGTTGATCAGCGTGCGCGCAACGCGGCTGCGGCCGCGCAGCGTCCGCGCGAGCGCCGGGACCTTGCCGCCGCCGTCGCCGGTGAGCCGCACGTCGTGCGCGAGCAGCGCCTCGAGCCCGGCGAGGTCGCCGCTCTCGGCGGCCGCGAAGAACCGCCGCGCCAGCTCGTCACGCTGCTCGCGCGTCGTGCGGAAGCGGACCCGCCCGTCGCGGTGATGCTCGACGTGGCGCCGCGCCCGGCTGGCGAGCTGGCGCACGTTGTCCTCGCTCTTGCCGACGATCGCCGCGATCTCGTCGTAGGCGTAGTCGAAGACGTCGCGCAGCAGCAGCACGGCGCGCTGCTCGGGCGACAGGCTCTCCAGCAGGACGAGCATCGCCAGCGACAGCGAGTCGGCCATCTCCGCCTGCTCGGCTGGGTCGTCGCGGCCGTCGGTGACGATCGGCTCCGGCAGCCACTCGCCGACGTAGCGCTCGCGGCGGGCGCGCACCGAGCGCAGCTGGTCGATCGCCAGCCGCGTGGTCACCGTGGCGACGAAGGCGCGCGGCGAGGCGATCCGCTCACCGGCCTCGAGCGCCTGGTGGACCCGCACCAGCGCCTCCTGCACGACGTCCTCGGCCTCCGCGACGCTGCCGAGCATCCGGTAGGCGATCGCGAACGACGCCGGTCGCAGCTCGTCGAGCAGCAGCTCGCGCGAGGTCATGCCGCGGCGAGCCCGTCGCGCCACGTCGGGTGCGCCGGGCTCCAGCCCAGCTCGCGCCTGGCCTTGGCGTTCGACGCGCCGCGAACGCTGGTCATCATCGCCACGCCGGCCTCGCCGGCGAACAGCCGCCCCACGAGCCGCGGGACGCGCATCGGCGGCTTGGCGCCGAGCTCGCGCGCCAGCGCCGGCAGCCACTCGGCCACCCGGGCCGGCTCGTCGTCGACGACGTTGTAGGCGCCGCGGCTGCCGCGCTCGACCGCCGCGACCGTCGCCTCGGCGGCGTCGGCGACGTGGACGAACGACCACACGCCGCCGCCGTCGCCGACCAGCGGGAACCGGCGCCGGCGGACCAGCTCGAACTGCTCCGCGTCCGGCGCCAGCGACGTGCCCGGCCCGTAGAACGCGCCGTAGCGCAGCACGATCCCCTCCGTCCATCGCGCACCCAGGACCGCCGCCTCGAGGTGACGGATCGCGGCCAGCGTCTCGCGCATCTCGCGCGGCGGCGTCGCCTCGAGCGGATCCTCCTCGGTCTTGACCGGCCCGCCGACACGCGCGTACGCGCCATAGCCGCACACCCCCTGCGCCACGAACCGCCGCACGCCCACGGCCTGCCCGGCCGACAGCAGGTGGTCCGTCCCCTCGGTCCGCAGCCGGTTGGTCGGCGCGAAATCGCGATCGAAGCGACGCATGTCCAGCCCTGCGGGGATCGCCGTCAGCTCATGCACGATCACCTCCGGCCTCGCCCGACCCACGGCCTCGGCGACCTGCTCGGGGTGCAGCGCGTCGGCGACCACCGGCACCGCCCCGAGCCCCTCGAGCAGCGCCCGCTTGGACGCGCTGCGCGTCATGCCGTGGACCTCATGGCCCGCGGCCACCAGGCGCGGCACCAGCTGCCTTCCGATCGCTCCCGTCGCACCCGCCAGAAACACTCTCATCGTCGACTCCTCGGACGAGGCTCGCCTGCACCGTCCAAGACGAGACGGCGTCCGCCGGTGTGACAGCTCGCGGCACCCCGGCGCGGGAGCTCATGGTTCGTCCTGCCCGCGCTCGCCGGCTGCGCAAACGGCCGCGGCCGGCGGAGTCGGTTCGCGGCCGTGGCGGCCGGGTAGCACGGGGCGATGACGCTCGTGCTCGTCGACGTCCTCGATCTGCCCGGCGACACGACCGCGACGAACTTCGAGGTCCGCGCGCCCGAGCACCGGCTGCTGCTCCACGGCTTCCCGCGCCGGGTCCGTGCGCTGTTCGCCGGCGAGGTCGTGCTCGACACGCGCCGCGGCCGGCTCCTGCGCGAGACCGGCCGCCTGCCCGTCCTCTACGTCCCCGAGGACGACGTGCGCGCCGACCTGCTGGATGCCGGCGACCGCCGCACGCGCTGCCCGTTCAAGGGCGTCGCGTCCTACTGGTCGCTGCTCGTCGGCGAGCGCCGCGCCGAGAACGCCGTCTGGGCCTACCCCGAGCCGCCGGACGAGGCCGCGTGGCTGCGCGGCCACGTCGCGTTCGACTGGGACGCGCTGGACGCGTGGTTCGACGAGGACGAGGAGGTCCGCGGCCACCTGCGCGACCCGTTCCACCGCGTCGACGTGCGCGAGAGCAGCCGCCACGTCCGCGTGACCGCCCACGGCGAGCTCGTCGCCGAGACCCGCCGGCCGAAGCTGCTCTCCGAGACGGGGCTGCCGAACCGCTACTACGTCCCGCCCGAGGACGTGCGCCGCGAGCTGCTCCAGCCGAGCGCCACGCACACCGACTGCCCCTACAAGGGCACGGCGTCGTACCGCACGCTGCAGCTCGGCGAGCGCCGCATCCCCGACGCGGCCTGGCTCTACCCCGAGCCGCTCGAGGACGCGCGCAAGGTCCGCGGGCACCTGTGCTTCATGGGCGAGGGCGTCGAGACGACCGTCGACGGCGAGCGGGTCGCCTAGCTCCCGGGCCCGGCCGCAGCGCGCTGGGCGCCCGCGTCGAGCGGGACGGCGTCCTCCTCGAACGCGATGCGCACCAGCCCCGGCAGCGTCCGCGCCACCCGGCGCAGGTCGTCGTGGTCGTCGGCCACCCCGGTCACCGAGTACACGTAGCCGTGGTTGCCGTCGTGCCAGTCGACGATCGAGCCGGGCGGCCGGTTGAGGAAGACATCGCGGACGCCCGGGTGCCGTCCGACGTCGTCGAGCCCCTCGATCGCCGCCACGGTCGCGTGACCGACCGTCGCCTGGACGTAGAACAGGTAGGCGACGCGGTCCAGGGCCAGGGGCAGCGCCGGCGGCACGAGCTCCCCGGCGGCGACGTCCAGGGCGAGCCGGAAGAAGTTCACGTCGCTGACCGAGGCGAGCATCCCGGCCACGCCGCCGCCGAGGCGGCCGTTGACCTCGATGACGCGCGGCCCGTCCGGCGTGAGCTTGACCTCGGTGTGCAGCGCCCCGCGCCGTATGCCGAGCGCGGGGATCGCCGCGTCGACGACGGCGAGCACCTCGGCGAGGACGTCGGCCGGCAGCGCCGAGGGGATGAAGAACCCGGTCTCCCGGAACGGGGCCATCGGCGGGAAGCGGCCGGTGCTGGTCACGTGGTGGATCGCGCCGTCGAGGACGACGCTCTCGACGGACAGGTACCCGGCGAAGTCGGGGTCGGACGTCGCGCGGTCGGGCAGGTACTCCTCGACGATGACGGCGAAGTCCCGCCGCGCGCCGCCGAGGTCGCGCAGCGCGGCCCGCAGGTCGGCCGCGTCGCCGACGGCGAACGCGTTGCGGCTGCCCTGCCCCTGGCGCGGCTTGAGCACGGCCGGGTAGCGGATGCGCCCGGCCACCTCGCCGACCTCGTCCTCGCCCGCGCCGGGTGCGATCAGCCAGTGCTCGGGGACCGGGATGCCCGCCGCGCGCAGCGCGCGGCGCTGCGCCGCCTTGTCGACGAGCCGCTCGGCGGTCACGGGGTCGTAGTAGGCAAGCCCGAGCTCGGCGGCGATGGCGGCCGTCGAGGCGATCAGGTCGTCGGAGA
>DASZVK010000183.1:0-1554 GCA_035547175.1 Solirubrobacteraceae bacterium | reverse complement strand
GTCGCCGCGACGGCGGCGCGGGCCTTGCCGAGCGCGTTCTCGGCGAACGTCTCGCCGCCCTCGGGCGGCAGCTCGACCTCGTCGGGGAGCGCGACGAGCTCGTGCGGCGCGACCATCGCGCCCAGCTCGCGCACCTTGTGGAGGTTGCGGGTGGCGAGGACGAGCCGCACGCCGCAGCGCCCTAGCCGTCCAGCGGGCCGATCGCCGCGTCCTGCAGCGCGCGCAGCTCCTCGATGCCCTTGGCGGCGAGCGCGAGCAGCTCGTCGAGGTGCGCGCGCGACAGCGGCGTGCGCTCGGCCGTCGCCTGGACCTCGACGAGGCCGCCGTCGGCGGTCATGACGACGTTGGCGTCGACCTCCGCCGTGGAGTCCTCGACGTAGTCGAGGTCGAGCAGCGGCACGCCGCCGACGATCCCGGCCGACACCGCGGCCAGCTGGCCGGTGAGCGGCCAGGCGCCGATCGTGCCGCGCTCGCGCAGCGCCTTGCAGGCCAGCGCGAGCGCCACGTACGCGCCGGTGATCGACGCGGTGCGCGTGCCGCCGTCGGCCTGGAGCACGTCGCAGTCGAGCCAGATCGTGTTCTCGCCGAGCGCCTCGAAGTCGACGACGCCGCGCAGGCTGCGGCCGATCAGGCGCTGGATCTCGACCGTGCGGCCGTCCGGGCGGCCCTTGCTGACGTCGCGCTGCTTGCGGTCGCCGGTCGAGGCGGGGAGCATCCCGTACTCGGCCGTGACCCAGCCGGTCCCCCGCCCGGCCATCCAGCGCGGCACGCCCTCCTGGGCGGACGCGGTGCAGATGACCCTCGTCTCGCCGACCGAGATCAGCGCCGAGCCGGTCGCCGTGCGGACGAACCCGGGCTCGATCTCGGTCGGGCGCAGCTCGTCGGCCGCGCGGTCGTAGGAGCGCCGGAGTGCCGTCATCGGCACGCAATCGTAGGCGCGGCGCGCGCGGACGGCGCGCCGCGCCCGCGGCGGGCCTACTTCTGGGTGGCGCCGACGTTGTCGACCGACCCCTTGAGCTGGTCGATCACGGCCTTGCCGATCTGGTGGCCGGCGGTGTCGCCGTCCTTGCCCCTGGCCCAGACGACGACGGCGGCGAGCACGGCGGAGACGAGCAGGATCAGGGCGACGTACTCGACGGTGCCCTGGCCGCGCTCGTCGCGCAGGCGCCGGACGGCGTCGCGGAGGCCGAGGAGCGAGACGGTGAGCACGGCGGCGGCGCGATGGGACATGAGGTCCTCCCGGTTCGGGTTGCGGTTGCGTGCGCAACCGTCGGGCGATGCCGCGCCGCCGGGAGGCCGGCATCGTCACGACTCTGCGACCGGATCGACCCGGGCGCGGCTCCAGGTACAGTCGTCGGCACATGGCAGGGTTCCTGGGACGCCTCCGCCGCCACGCCGCGTCGCCGGACGCGCCGTCGCCGCCGGCGGCCCCCGCCATCGCCGCCCCCGCGACCGCCGCCCCGGTCGACACCGCGCCGCCGTCGGCGCTGCCCGAGCCCTCGGGCTCGGCGCTGACCGGCGACAGGCGGCTGGTCCCCGCGCGACCCGGCTTCC
>DASZVK010000182.1:0-4393 GCA_035547175.1 Solirubrobacteraceae bacterium | reverse complement strand
GAACTCGGCGACGTCCAGCCCGCGCGCCAGGTGGGCGAGCGCCGAGGCGGAGACGACGCAGACGGCGAGGGCCCAGGCGCGGCGCTTGCGGCGGGCCAGCCCGCGCGACAGCCAGATCGCGCCCAGCCCGAGCGCGATGACCAGCGTCCGCGCGGTGTCGGGAACCCCGGGCGGGAGCACGTCCGACACGAGGCGGACACCGTGCCCCATCTGCGGCGCGAGCGCCGAGGCGATGGAGAGGAGCCCCGCCGCCGCGGCGAACCAGGCGAGAACGGTAGGCGTCGCGACGCGGCGCACGGCGTACACGGTACCGCGCGGGGAAGCCGGATCGAGGCCGCCGGGCCACGCCCGAGGGTCCTCCGTTCTACGGCCTGAGGAGGAGGTTGCGGAGCTCGTCTTCCTTGCCGGGCTCCAGGATGGCGAGCACCTGGTCTCCGGCTTCGAGCTGCGTGTCCTCGCTGGCGATCTCGGCTCGGCCGTCGCGCACGACCGAGATCAGGCGGGCGCCTTCCGGCAGGCGCACGGCCTGGACGCGCTTGCCCTCGCAGGCGGCGCCCTTGTCGACGCGCACCTCGACAATCTCGAGGTTCTCCTTGCGCAGCTCGAGCAGGTGGATGAGCCCGTGCTCGGGCACCTCGTGCTCGATCAGCGCCATGATCGCGCCGGTCGGGGAGATCGTCGGCGAGATCCCGAGCAGGTCGAAGTACGGCTGGTTGCGCGGATCGTTGATCCGCGCGATCACCTTGGCGACGCCGTACCGCTCGCGCGCGAGCTGGCAGATGACGATGTTGTCCTCGTCGTCGCCCGTCGCGGCGACGAGCAGGTCGGGCGGCCGCTTGATCCCCGCGCGCTCGAGCACGTACAGCTCGGTCGCGTCGCCCCGCAGCACCTGGTGCTCGAACTCGGCCTCGAGCTTGTCGAAGCGGTACTGGTGCTTCTCGATCAGCGTCACCTCGTGGCCCTGCCGGAGCAGGGTGCGCGTGAGGTTCGCCCCGACCTTGCCGCCGCCGGTGACGAGCACGTACATCAGACGGGCTCCGTAGCGCGGACGGCCTCGACGAGGGTCTCGATCGCCGCCGAGGTCGGGCAGACGACGCGCAGCCCCCGCTCGGCGTAGAACTGCGCGCGTGCCGGGTCGAGGATCCGGACGACCACCGTCGGCACCTGGAAGTGCTTCTGGGCGACCTGGGCGATCACGATGTTCGTGTTGTCGCCGTTCGTCGTGACGACGACGGCGTCCGCCTCCTCGATGCCGGCGTCCCGCAGGAGCTGCTGGTCCATGCCGTGCCCGACCACGAAGCCGCCGGTCCAGGAGTCGCCGAGTCGCCCGAGCGAGTCCTCCTTCTCGTCGATGGCGGTGACGTCCCAGCCGGACGCGGCCAGCTGGATGGCCACCGTGGCGCCGACGCGCCCGCACCCGATCACGATCGCCTTCATCGGGCGGCAACGTACCTGGTCGGAGAGGGCTGCTGCCGCCTCACGTCGCGGCCAGCTCGGCGTCCATGACCGCCTGCGGGAACGCGACGATCAGCACCTCGCACGGCGCGCGCCGGAGGACGTAGTCGACGGTCGGCGAGAAGAACCGCGACTGCCGCCGCCAGCGGGGCGCCGAGCCGAGCACGATCAGGTCGGCGTCGACCGCGAGCGCGTGCTCGACGATCGCGTGGCCGATCGCCCGCGCGCGGATCGTCTCCCCTTCCACCTCGACGCCGTAGTCGGCGCCGAGCAGCCGCGCCTCGGCGAGCGACGCCTCGGCGCGCTCGTCGTCGTCGAACCGCGGGGCGTCGAGCGGCTCCTCGAGCGGCACCCGGATCACGTGCAGGGCCGAGACGACCGCCCCGTGCTCGCCGGCCAGCTTGACGGCGGTCGCGAGCATCTCCTCGCCGATGATCCCGAGCTTCATCGGCACGAGGATCCGCTTGAACGACACGGAGGCCTCGACCGGGCGCTCGTCCGCGGCGACGACCCGCTCCATCAGCCCCTCCCCGCGCGACCGGCGCACGAGGACGTAGACGACGACGCCCGCGGCCAGCCACGCCGGGCCCGCGTAGCGCGCGGCGGGATGGGTCGCCATCGCGATCACCCAGATCGCGAACGTGAGCGGCGCCCCGACGAGGGCGGGCAGCGGAATCTCGGCCCGGCCGATCGTCACGCTGAACGGCGCCCGGAACGGGCGCGGCAGGTCGGGCTCGTCGATGCGCAGCTTGATCACCGCGAGCTGGGCCGCCGTGAAAGCGAGCAGCACGCCGAACGAGAACAGGCTCGCCAGGAAGGTGACGTCGCGGCCGAAGAGCGCGGTCAGCGCGCCGATCGCCGACGAGACGAGCGCGGCCGAGACGATCGCGTACGGGGAGGCGCGGGCCCGGCGACTCAGCCGGCCGAACGCGCTCGGCAGCTGGCCGTGCTCGCCGAGCGAGTACGCCAGGCGCGCGAAGCCGGAGAACGACGTCGTCACCGCGACGAGCAGGATGAGCGCGCCGGTCGCGCCCACATAGCCGCGCAGAACGTCGGCGAGCCAGTGCGGGAGGTGGTCGCCGATCTCGAGCGAGATGCCGACGAGCGGCGCGCGCACCCACCGCGACGACAGCTCGCCGGGGCTGCCCGAGAACGCCGCGACGGCGACGATCGCGATCAGCACCGACGTCGTGACGACCGTGGCGATGCCGCCGAACACCGACCGCGGCAGATCGACGCCGGGCCGGCGCGCCTCCTCCGCCAGGTTGGCGACCGTCTCGAGGCCCGTGTAGGCGAGCATCGCGAGCGGCAGCGAGAACGCCAGCTGGTGCCACGTCGGCGTGTCGCCGAGCGAGGTGCCGCGCGTCAGAGCGTGCGAGGAGAGGAGCAGCGCGAAGCCGAGCACGACCAGCATCACCTGCGTGAGCAGGTCGAGCGCCGGGACGAAGATGCCGACGCCGTAGAGCGAGGGCCGCCGGAAGAGGCGGACGCCGGCGACGAGCACGATCACGCCCACGCCGGCGACGATGTCCCACGGCTTCCGCTCGAGCGCGGGCACGCCGAACGCGCCCCCGACGTAGTGCGGCACGAAGAGCGCCGCGAGGGCCATGACGATCAGGTAGTCCAGGAACAGCGCCCAGCCGGTGAGGAAGCCGCCGAGGTCGTTGAAGGCGCGGCGCACGAACGTCGCGGCGCCGCCCGTCTCGGGGAGCGCCGCGGTGCCCTCCGCGTACGACAGCGAGACGACGAAGAACACCGCCCCCATCGCCAGGAGCACGAGCGGCGCAAAGCCGAACGCGTGCGCGACGAGCACGCCGAGCGCAAAGTAGATCGACGAGGCGATCTCGCCGTAGGCGACCGAGAACAGGGCGCGCGCGTCGAGCTCGCGCTTCAGGCCGGGCAGCTTGCGGGCCACGCTAGATGCGCCTCCGGAGCAGCCAGAGCCGGCCCGCCCCGGCGGCGACGAACAGCGCGCCGAAGAGCAAGCCGATCCCGCCGCCGGCGACGGCCGTCCGGACGAGCAGCGCGACGCCCAGCACGACCATGAGGCTCGAGAGCACGAGGACGGAGGGCCGGTAGACGCGCATCACGCGACCTTCCGTCCGGCGGCGACCATGACGCGGCACGGGGCGTGCTTGAGGACGTAGTCGACGGTGTGCCCGAAGATCGCCTTGTGACTGCTGCGCGGCGCGCCGAGCACGATGATCTGCGAGCCGCGGCGCTCGGCCTCCTCGACGATCGCGCGTCCGGCCTGGCGGGCGCGCACGATGCGCTCGACGATCCGCACGCCGTACGGCGACGCGACGGCCGCGGCCTCGTCGAGCAGCTCGTCCGCGAGCCGCATCTGGTGGTGCAGGTCGGCGTCGAGCGGCAGCTCGAGCGGGACGACGATCACGCGCAGGAGCACGATCGTGGCGGCTCGCTCGGCGGCCAGGCGCGCCGCCAGCTCGACGGCCTCGCGCGACTGCGGCCCGGTGACGATCGGCACCAGGATCGAGCGGTACTCGAGCGCCAGCGCCGGCCCGATGGGCACCGGCGCGCGCACCGTCGTCGTGAGCGGCACGCCGAGCCGGCGCCGGTAGAGCGGGTAGAAGACGAAGCCGGCGGCGAGCCAGGCGAGGCCCGCGTAGCGCGTAGGCGCGTCCTGCGCGATGACCACGATCCAGGCGACCCCCGTCCCGATCCCGCCGAGGACGGCGAAGAGCGGCCAGCTCACCCCGCGCCAGTGCAGGTTCGGCTTCGCGCGCCACTGCAGCTCCTCGTCGCGGTGCTTCCGCCGCAGCGCGACCACCGACGCGTGGGCGATCGTGAACGACAGCATCGCCCCGAACGCGTACATCCGCCCGAGGAAGTCGACCTGTCCGGAGAGCAGGAAGATGGTCGGCCCCACGGCCCCGAAGACGATGAGGGCGAGCCACGGCGTCTTCAGCTTGGGGTG
>DASZVK010000181.1:0-10825 GCA_035547175.1 Solirubrobacteraceae bacterium | reverse complement strand
GGCGCAGCGACGGAGTCGCTGCGCGCCGTGCTCGTGGGCGGTTACCACGGCGCCTGGATCGATGCTCGCCAGCTTGCGGCGGTGACGCTCGACGACGCAGGCCTCGGCGAGATCGGCGCCAGCCTGGCCACTGGGGTGATCGTCGCGCTGGACGCCTCGGCCTGTCCGGTCCAGGAGGTCGCGCGTACCGTCTGGTGGCTGGCCGAGCAGAGCGCGGGGCAGTGCGGTCCGTGCGCCAACGGCCTGTCGGCGGTGGCGATGCTCTTGCGCACCGTCGGCCAGGGGCGCGCGGGAGCGGGCGCCTTCCAGCGCCTGGAGCGCTGGCGCCACCAGCTGCCCGGCCGGGGCGCCTGTCACCTGCCCGACGGCGCGATGCGCTTCCTCGCCAGCGGCCTCGACACGTTCCTCGAGGAGTTCGAGCGCCACCACCGGCACGGACCGTGCGCCGCGTGCGCGCGACCGACCACGCTCGTCGCGGCGCCCCACGGGCAGGCAGTGGCATGAGCGTCCGGCTGCGCGTCGACCCGATCGCCTGCGTCGGCCACGGGCTCTGCGCCGAGCTGCTCCCCGAGTGGATCGAGCTCGACGACTGGGGCTATCCGATCGTCGATGGCCGGGAGGTCCCGGACCACCTCGTCGAGCATGCCCGCCGGGCCGCCGACGCGTGCCCGAAGCTCGCGCTCGTGATGGCGCGCCGCACGCCGGCACGTGGTCGCTAGACGACCTCTCCCAGGGCCGGAAGGCGGGCGACGAACACGGTCGTCCGCCCCGGGGCGACCTCCAGCGTGCCGCCGTCGGCCTCGAGCAGCGCCCGGGCAAGGTGCAGGCCGATCCCGGTCCCACCGGCGCGTGACGCACCGCGCTCGAAGATGCGCGGGAGCGTCGCGGGGTCGACTCCGGTGCCCTCGTCCTCGACGGAGAGCACCCCGAGATGCCCGTCGCGCCGGACGGCCAGCTCGACGCGACCGCGGCCGTGCCGGAGCGCGTTGTCGAGCAGGACGTCGATGCTCTGGCCGAGCGTGCCGGGCGAGGCGCGCACGAGCACGTTGCGCCCGGTGGCAACGTGCAGCGTCCGCTGCGCGCGCGCGAACATCGGGCGCCACGTCGCCGCCCGGCCCTCGGCGGCGGCGCCGAGGTCGACGATGACCGAGGGCCTCTCGCCGCCTCCGCGCGCAAGGGCGAGGAGCTGGGCGATCGTCGCCTCGAGGCGGTCGGTCTCGGCGAGGGCCGCCGGCAGGTCGAGCGGCGCACCCGGTCGACCGCCGTAGCCGTGCGCCTCCTCGAGGCGGAGGCGAAGCGCGGTCAGGGGCGTGCGCAGCTGGTGGGAGACGTTGGCCGAGAACTCGCGCTCGCGGCCCACGAGCTCGGCGATGCGCTCGGCGCTGTCGTCGAGGCCGCGGGCGATCGCGTCGACCTCGGGGATCCCGAAGTGCCCGGCCCGCACCGAGAAGTCGCCGTCGCCGAGTTGCGCCGCCCCGCGCGCGACGGCCTCGAGCGGTCGCGCCAGGCGCCTGGCCTGCAGCGCGGCCAGCGCCACCGCCGCCAGCACGCCGCCCGCTCCCAGCAGCGCGATCAGCAGCCAGGCCCGGTGGATCCGACCTTCGACCTCTCCGGTCGGGGCCTGCACGACGACCGTCCCGGAGACTCCGGAGCCGGCATGGGCCTGTGAGACGTCGCCCGCGATCGACGGCCCGGACTCGACCGTCTGCCCGGCCTTCGTCACGACGACGGCGCGATGGTGCGGCGGCGTCGCTCGGACGAGCAGCGCCCGGCTCACGGTGCCCGTGGCCTCCTGCTGGTCGTCGATGCGCCCGGCGATCTCATCGGCCTCGCGCTCCAGGCGCTCGCTGTTCTCCTGCCGGACGCGCGCGCCCTCGACGAGCGCGAGCGGGATGCCGAGGACGACGAGCGCCGCCAGAGCGATCAGCGCCGTCGAGAGGACGAGTCGACGGCGCATCTCAGCGCTCGAACCGCAGCCCCACGCCGCGCACGGTCACGATGTGCTGCGGCTGTCCGGCGTCATCGCCGAGCTTGCGCCGCAGCCAGGACACGTGCATGTCCAGCGTCTTCGTCGAGCCGAACCAGTTCTCGTCCCAGACCTCGGACATGATGCGCTCACGGGTGACCACGCGGCCCGCCTCGCGCACGAGCAGCGCGAGCAGATCGAACTCCTTCGGCGACAACACCAGCTCCTGCTCGCCGTGCCAGGCACGCCGGGCGGCGACGTCCACGTGCACGTCGCCGACCGCGAAGCGCTCCGCAGTCGCCCGTCGCAGCTGCGCACGGATCCGCGCCAGGAGCTCGGCCAGCCCGAATGGCTTCGTCACGTAGTCATCGGCTCCCGCGTCGAGGCCCCTGATCGCGTCCACCTCCGCATCGCGCGCGGTGAGGAACAGGATGGGGACGGCCGGGCGGCTCTCACGTATGCGGCGACAGACCTCGAGGCCGTCGGCGCCCGGCAGGCCGATGTCCAGCACGAGCAGGTCGTGGTCGCCGTCGACGCCCTGCGCCAGGGCATCGACGCCGTTGGCCGTCGCGACGACCTCGTGGCCCTCGCGCTCGAGTGCCCGCACGAGCGGATCGCGGATGCCGTCGTCGTCCTCTGCGACGAGGATCAGTGCCACGGCCGGAGGTGGAAACGGACTTCCACGGTTGCAATGTAGGCCGGCTGCGAGCGCCTTCGGCCTCGCAGTCAGGTTGCGGTCAGGCGCGCCATCCGGTGACCGACGAGTACGCGACGGCGGCGACGATGGCCCCGGCGAGCAGCGAAGCGGCGACGAGCATCAGCCGGATCCCCGAGCCCGGCACGGCGCGCCGCCGCGGCGGCGTCCAGTCCCTACCCGTCGAACGCAGCATCGCGGGCAGGTGCCCGAGGAAGTGCACGGCGAACCCCACCGCCCAGGCGATGAAGAACAGCTTGTGGACCTCGATGAGCGAGGCCGAGCGGTGCCCGAGCAGCAGCAGCACGACGCCGGTGGCGAACACGCCCACGGTCGCGACCACCAGCAGCGGCGCCGTCAGCCGCAGCGGCCACGCCGGCGGCCCCTTGGCGCGGTACGCGCGCGAGCCGGCGTAGTAGCGGACGAAGCGATAGCCGGTGCTGGCGAGCTTGACCACCAACGGTGGGATCAACGCGAGGCCTATGACCATGTGCGGCGTGCGCAGGCCCGCGACGTCGAGGATCGTGATCCCCTCCCCCGCGAGCAACACGGTCAGAACCGCGGCGGCGGCGCTGGTAAGGATCTCATTGCCCTCCGTCCCGCCCATCCGCCGGCCCAGACGAGACCGCTCGGCCACGGTCGGATCGCCGCGCTGCACGTCGATGTCCATGGCCCGCCATGCTGGACGAAGGCAGGTCAAGGCCATGCAAAGGATGCGCTTCGAGACCGGCCCCGATCCGCCGGCGAATCGCGACGCCGGCGATGGCGGCGCGAGCTCAGGGACGGTCGCCCGGCGCGACCAGCCCCGTCTCGTAGGCCAGGACGACCGCCTGGACGCGATCGCGTAGGTCGAGCTTGGACAGCACGTTGCCGACATGCGTCTTCACCGTCGACGCGCCCAGGACGAGCTCGGCGGCGATCTCGGCATTCGTCATCCCGCGCGCAACGAGGACGAGGATCTCGCGCTCGCGGGACGTCAGGGCCGCCAGCTCCGGCGGACCGCCGGGCGGCGGCACCGGGCGGCGCGCGAACTCCTCGATCAGCCTTCGGGTGACCGCCGGCGCCAGCAGGGCGTCGCCGGCGGCGACGAGGCGGATCCCGCCGACGAGCTGGTCGGCAGGAGCGTCCTTGAGCAGGAACCCGCTCGCGCCCGCCTTGAGCGCCTCGAACACGTACTCGTCGAGGTCGTACGTCGTCAGGACGAGGACGCGGGGCGTGGCGGGCCCGGCGGCGCGAACCCGACGCGTCGCCTCGATGCCGTCGAGGCGCGGCATGCGGATATCCATGAGCACGACGTCCGGACGCGTGCGGGCGACGGCCTCCACCGCCTCCGCCCCATCGCCCGCCTCGCCGACGACGTGCAGGTCGTCCTCCGGCTCGAGCAGCTTGACGAAGCCGGCACGGACGAGCGCCTGGTCGTCGACGACGAGCACGCGAACGGTCACGGGCCGGCTCCGGGCTCGACGGGCAGCACCGCGCGGATCCGGAAGCCTCCCGCCTGCGACCGCTCGGCGACGAGGCTGCCGCCGTACAGCGCGACCCGCTCCCGCATCCCGATGAGCCCGTGGCCCGTGCCGTGGCCGTTGGCCGCCTCGACGGCGGCGCGCGCCGGGCCATCGTCGGCGACCTCGATCTCGAGCTGCGCGACGTCCCAGCGCAGGGAGATCCGCACCGCTGCGCCCGAGGCGTGCTTGCGCGCGTTGGTCAGGGCCTCCTGGACGATCCGGTACGCGGTCAGGTCGAGGCCGACCGGCAGCCGCACCTGCTCGCCCTCGACGGATAGGGCGACGCGCTGCCCCGCGCGCCGTGCGTCGTCCATGAGCTCGCCGACCGCGCCCAACCCTGGCTGCGGGGCCAGCCGCTCCGGGCCGCGGGCGCGCAGGACGCCCAGCAGCCGGCGCAGTTCGCCCAGCGCCTCGCGGCCGGACCCCTCGATCGTCTCGAGCGTCTCGGCGGTGCGCCGCTGGTCCGGTCCCAGCAGCCGCCGCTCGGCGCTCGCCTGCACGACCATCACGCTCACGGCATGGGCGATGACGTCGTGCAGCTCGCGGGCGATCCGGGCGCGCTCCTCGAGCGCCGCCTCGGCCATCTCGCGTCCGCGGTCGAGCTCCAGCCGGGCCGATCGCTCGCGCAGGAGATCGACGAGCTCCTGGCGCGCGCTCAGGCCGCGGCCGACTCCGATCGCGACCAGCCACCAGACGAGCAGCGGGATCGCGTCGCCCACCTTCGTGCCACCCGCCGCCAGCACGACCGCGTTGGCTGCCACCAACAGCGCGAAGAAGCCGAGCCCGAGTCGCAGGCCGCGACGGTCGGCGTGGTAGCCGAGCGCGAAGCACGCGACGACGGCGGCGAGGAACGGCTCGAACGGCGGCTGCTGCGGGCCGCGATAGCACGTGAGCATCCATGCCGCCTGGGCCAGGAAGACACAGGCGAGAGCTGCGACGGGGTGGCGGCGACGAATCACGAGCGGCGCGCACGTGGCCAGCACGAACGCAGCATTCGCGACGCGCGGGCCGCGGTAGCCCGAGCCCCCGTAGTCGGCGACCAGCTGGCCGAGCCCGATCGCCGCGACGACCACGGCGGGGGCGACGTCCAGCAGCCGGCGGCGCAGTGCAGCGGACACTCGCCAACGCTATCCCGGCAGGGGGGCGCAACGCCTCCCCCGCGCGGTCGAACCCGGCACGCCGGACTTCCCCCCGCCGGTGGAGCGCGGTTCACCCCGCCGGCCGATGCGCGGCCGCCGGAGCCGGTCTAGCGTCGTCCCGTCCGTCGCACCCCAAGGAGACACATGCCATGAACCGCACCGCCCTGCTTCTCGTCGCCGCGATCACCGCCCTGGCCGTGGGCGCCGCGCTCAGCTTCATCGAGCTGATCGTGCTCGGCGTGGCCCTCGCCGTCGCGGCCGCGGTCGTGGCCCTGCGCGGCCGTTCCGCGACGAGCGCCCGAAGCGACGGCTAGAAGAGCTGGTTCCTGAAGACAGCCTGCAGGAGCGGGCGATTCGTCGTCGCGACGGCGATCTCGACCGCCCGAAAACCGCTCAGGACCGTCGGGGATCCGGGGTCAACTGTCGCGCGACTGTCGCACGCACCAGCCGTCAATCGGCGGTGAGCGAGGCGCGGGCGATCGGCGCGAGCCACTCGCCGGGCAGCACCAACGGGGTCCTACCGGGGAAGCGCCTCACGATCCGCGTCGCCAACCGGCCCGCCGGGCGGCCTTCGATCGCCGGGCGCAGATCGTCGAGGCTCATCGCCAGGCGCAGGCTCGGCGCGATCTGCAGGTCGGCGGCGTTGGGGGCCTCTCCGCCGAGCACACCGTCCCGGATCCAGTCGTCGATGCGATCGAGCATCACGGGGAGGACGGTGAGCGCTCGGCGGACGTTCTCGGCGGTGGCGCCGCGCGCCCGGGCGTCAAGCGCGATAAACGGGGTCGCGGTCCTCGCCGCCAGCCAGTGCGGGATGCCGATCCGCGCGCCCTCCAGGTAGCCGACGAGGCCGCTGCGGTCATGGCACACGGACCACAGGAAGATCTCCCGGACCCGCTGTTGGAGGTCCTCGTCGCCGAAGCGCTCGGCCTCCTCGACGGCCTGCCGTCGCGTGGGCTC
Organism: Solirubrobacteraceae bacterium; assembly: GCA_035547175.1. GTDB lineage: Bacteria > Actinomycetota > Thermoleophilia > Solirubrobacterales > Solirubrobacteraceae > BP-464. The sequence continues at coordinate 4,564 of DASZVK010000181.1, read as the reverse complement.
GTCCGGGAACAGCGGCGGCTCCGGTTGCAGTCGTTCCAGCACGCGGGCGATGGCCCGCGTCCCCTGGACCCGCTCGCCGTCGATGATCGCCGCCGGGACGGTCACGCCCCGGAAGCGCAGCGCCCTGAGCGCCACCCAGGAGACCGCCGGCAGCAGGTCGATTCGCCGGTAGGCGATCCCCTTGTGCTCGAGCAGCAGTTGCCCCGTCGTCGCAGCGTGCGAACCGGGGATCGAGAAGAGCCGCACGTTCATAGAGGGCATCGTCCCGGAGTCGCAGGCGTAGCGTGCGGTACTCGGTCCCTACACGGCTTCGACGAGACAGCGTGCCGACCTGCCTCTCGGCCTGCCGCTCCAGCCTGCAGCTCGTGGCCTGACGACCAGAACGTCCGGACAGGCTTGGCCGCCGCGGCTGATAACGTACAACCTGATGGTTGTAGATGAAGAGCTCGATCGCGTGTTCCACGCGCTCGCCGACGCCACCCGGCGCGACCTGCTGCGCCGCTCGGCCGACGGCGAGCTGTCGGTCTCGCGGCTGGCCGACGGCTATGCGATGAGCTTCGCTGCCGTGCAGAAGCATGTCGCGGTGCTCGAGCGTGCCGGCCTCGTGACGAAGGAGCGCCATGGCCGCGAGCGGCTGGTGCGAGCCGACCCGGTCGCGGTCGGGCGTGCGCGTCGGGCGCTCGACGAGCTCGAAGCGGCCTGGCGCGGACGCGTGGGGCGCATGGCCGATCTGCTGAGCAGCCCCACCGGAGGAGAGGACCGATGACCGTCGTCACGATCGACAAGGACACCGAGGCGCTCACGCTCACGCTGATCGCCGATTTCGCGGCGCCGGTGGAGGCGGTGTGGGAGCTGTGGGCCGATCCGCGCAAGCTCGAGCGCTGGTGGGGCCCGCCGGGGTATCCCGCGACGTTCGTGGAGCACGACCTCACCCCCGGCGCGCTGGTCACCTACTTCATGACCGGCCCGGAGGGCGACAGGCACTACGGCTGGTGGCGGATCAAGACCGTCGACGCACCGCGCGAGCTGACGCTGGAGGACGGGTTCGGGGACGCCGACGGCCGGCCGCTGACCGACAGGACCGGTCAGCTACGGATGCGCCTATCCGAGTACGAGGGCGGCACGCGGATGGAGCTGCACGACCAGTTCCCCACCCTCGAGCAGATGGAGGAGATGCTCAAGATGGGCATGGAAGAGGGCCTGCGCCAAGCCGTCGGCCAAATGGACGCCCTGCTCTAAACCCTATGGACGCCCGCGTTGGCGTCCAACGACTTCACCACTCTGCCCCAACCCGCACGCCACCTCATGGAGGCCCACCTCGCGGCAGATCGCCCGAGACGCCAGTGTTTCCTGGGCGTAGCTAGAAGAGCTGATTCTCGCCGCCGAAGACCTCGGACACCGAGTCGTCGGTGAAGATGCGGCGGATCGAGTCGGTCAGCAGGTCGGCGCAGGAGAGGACGCGGATGTTGTCGGGCGCCCCGGGGCGCAGCGGGATCGTGTCCGTGACGACGATCTGCTCGAGGCCCGAGCGGGCGAGGTTCTCGTAGGCGCTGCCGGACAGCACGGCGTGCGTGGCGGCGGCGAAGACGCGCGTCGCGCCCTCGTCGAGGACCGTCTGGGCGGCGGCGGCGAGCGTGCCGGCCGTGTCGATCATGTCGTCGACGATGATCGCGGTCTTGCCCCTGACGTCGCCGATCACGTAGCCGATCTCGGCCACCTGCTGGGCGGGCCGCTCCTTGTCGAGGATCGCCAGCTCGGCGCCGAGCTTGGTGGCGAACTTCTTGTTGAGCTTGACGCGGCCCGCGTCGGGCGCGACGACGACGATGTCGCTGAGCCCCATGTCCTCGAAGTACTGGGTCAGCATCATCAGCGCGGTCATGTGGTCGACCGGGATGTTGAAGAAGCCCTGCACCTGGCCGGCGTGCAGGTCCATCGTCAGGACGCGGTGCGCGCCGACCGCCTCGAGCATCCGCGCCGCCGCGCGGGCGCTGATCGGCTCGCGCGGGGCCGACTTCTTGTCCTGGCGGCTGTAGCCGAACCATGGCGTGACGGCGATCACGCGGTGCGCGCTGGCCCCGACCGCCGCGTCGATCATCAGCAGCAGCTCCATCATCGCGTCGTTGGCGCTGACGCCGGTCTCGGCGTTGCCGCACATCGGCTGGACGAGGAAGACGTCGGCGCCGCGGATCGACTCCTCGTAGCGGCAGTAGACCTCGCCGTTGGAGAACGTCTTGAGCGTCATCGGGCCGAGCTCGACGCCGAGCTTGCCCGCGATCGCGTGGCCGAGCTGCGGGTTCGCCCGGCCGGAGAAGAGCATCAGGCGCTTGTCGTAGCCGATCGGGAGCGATGTCGAGGGCACCTGCTCCTCCGTCGGGACGATCACGCTCATGGGCTCGGCGAGTGTAGATGCCGATGGCGACGGCGAGGTCATGCTTCCCGCTCCCTGCGGCGATCAGCATACCCCTCGATCGTCGTCTGGCGCGGGCGCGCGATGCCCAGCGATCCGGACGGCAGCTCGTCGGTGATGACCGAGCCGGCGCCGGTGTAGACGTCGTCGCCGAGCGTCACCGGCGCGACCAGCGTCGTGTCGACGCTCGTGTGCACGCGCGCGCCGATCGTCGTGCGGTGCTTGCGGACGCCGTCGTAGTTGGCGGTGATCGTCGCCGCGCCGAGGTTGCCGTCGGGGCCGATGTCGGCGTCGCCGACGTAGGAGAGGTGCGGGACCTTCGTCCCCTCGCCGACGTCGGAGTTCTTGATCTCGACGAACGTGCCCGCCTTCGAGCGCGCGCGCAGCACGGTCCCGGGGCGCAGCGAGGCGTAGGGCCCGACGTCGACGCCGTCGCCGATCTCGGCGTCGATCACGTAGGACTCGCGGATCGTCACGCCCGAGCCGATCCGCGTGCGCCCGCGCAGCGTCGTGCCCGGCTCGATCGTCGTGTCGGGCCCGATCTCGACGGTGACGTCGATGTAGGTGGCCTCGGGGTCGACGATCGTCACCCCGGCGAGCATGTGCCGCTCGGCGATGCGGGCGCGGGCCATGCGCGCGACGCGCGCGAGGTCGGCGCGGTCGTTGACGCCGGTCACGAGCGCGACGTCGTCGGCCACGTGGGTGGCGATCGGATGGCCGTCGGCGGCGAGGACGAAGAGCGCGTCGGGCAGGTACGCCTCGCCCTGGGCGTTGTCGGTGCCGACGCGGCGCAGCGCGTCCTCGAGCAGCCCGCCGTCGAAGGCGTAGATGCCGGCGTTGACCTCGCGGATCGCCAGCTCCTCGGGGCTCGCGTCGCCCTGCGCCTTGACCTCGGCGACGCGCAGCACGCGGCCGCCGCCCGGCTCGCGCACGACGCGGCCGAGGCTGCCGGGCTCGTCGAGCTCCATCGTCAGCATCGTCGCCTTGGCGCCCGCCGCCTCGTGCGCGGCGACGAGCCCGCGGATCGCCTCCGCGGTGATCAGCGGGACGTCGGCGGAGAGCACGACGACCGTCTCCGGGCCCCAGCGCCCGGCCGCCGCGAGGACCGCGTCCGCGGTGCCCGCGGACGTCTGCTGGACGGCGAGCTCGACCCCGTCGGGAAGCTCCGCCGCGAGCGCGCGCTCGGGCCCGTCGACGACCACGATCCGCCCGGCGCCGGCCTCCCTCGCGGCCGCGAGGACCCAGCCGATCAGCGGCCGGCCGCACAGCTCGTGGAGCACCTTCGGCCTCGCGGAGCGCATCCGCGTGCCCTTCCCTGCGGCCATGATCACGACGGTCGGGGCGCTCATGGGCGACAGCGTAGGTGACATGTACGCTGGCTGGCACTCGGTGGGGCGTGGTGTAATTGGCAGCACTTCGGGTTTTGGTCCCGACAGTCCAGGTCCGAGTCCTGGCGCCCCAGTCGGATCCGTCCGAGACTCGGCCAGGCGGGCGGCCTCTACCGCCGCGGCACGCGGCCGGCCTCGGTGCCCGCCTCGCTGGCGGGGCCGGCGGACGGCGCGATGCCGAGCACGCGCATCGCCTTGAGGCCGAGGCTGAGCCGCTCGCGGCCGTCGGTCGAGCCGACGTCGAGGCCGGTCAGCTCCCTGACCCGGTCGAGCCGGTAGCGGACCGTGTGGCGGTGGGTGTAGAGCCGCTGCGAGGTCGCGGCGACGTTGCCGTCGGCGTCCAGGAAGGCCTCGACGGTGCCGACCAGGTCGGTCTCGTACTGGTCGTCGTAGGCGACCAGCGTGGCGATCGTCTCGTCGTAGAAGCGCTGCAGCTCCTCGGGGTCCTGGCCGAGCAGCAGCTTGTAGGTGCCGGTGTCCTCGAAGGCGAGGATCGGCTGGTCGAGGTCGCCCTCGGCGACGTTGGCGGCGAGCTGTGCCTCCATGCCGGCGCGCCGCAGGTCGGCCGGGTCCGAGGCGGCGCGGCTGCGCCCGAGCGAGAACGCGCAGCCGTGCAGCGACGCCTGCAGCTCGCGCAGGATGCCCTCGGCCGCGCGCGCGCCCGTCGCGTCGTCGCCCGGGACGAGCGCGACGATCTCGACGCCCTGGACGTCGGCGCGCTCGGACGGAGCGGCGAGCGTGCCGGCGGCCGCGGGCCGCGCGCCGCGCT
>DASZVK010000180.1:0-6211 GCA_035547175.1 Solirubrobacteraceae bacterium | reverse complement strand
AGGCCCAGCGCGTAGTAGATCGACGAGCCGACGTTGCCGTACGCGCCGGAGGCGAGCGAGTAGGTCCCCAGCACCCGCTGGAGCCCGTGCAGGCGGCGTTCGGCCATCGGGCGCGAAGTCTAAGAGCGGCGGACGCGGCTCCCGCGCCGGGCCGGTCAGGCGTCGCCGCGAAGCTCGGCGAGGCGGCCCAGCAGGCGCTCGCGGCGCTCGCCGAGCTCGCCCTCCAGCGCGGCGATCTCGTCGCGGCGGCGGCCCACCAGCTCGAGCTGGCGCTCGACGTGCCCCAGCGCCTCGGTGAGGATCTGCTCGCGGCGCGCGCGGCCCGGGCTGCCCCGGTGCCACTCCTCGCGCAGCGCGGCGCGGGCCTCCTCGGCCTCGAGCAGCTCGCGCAGCTCGTCGAGGCCCAGGCCGAGCAGCTCCTTGAGCCGCAGCGCGTCGCGCAGCCGCTCGACCTCGCGCTGGCCGTAGAGGCGGTGCTTGCCGGCGGCGCGGTCGCCGGCGGACGGCAGCAGCCCGATCTCCTCGTAGTAGCGGATCGTGCGCGGCGTCGTCCCCGTCATCCGCGCGACCTCGCCGATGCGCAGCGTGGGCTGGTCGAGCTCGATGCTCACGTCGACTCCTCGGCGCCGTGACGCGGGCGCGCGAGCGACACGAGCGCCCCCAGCACCGAGATGCCGGCCAGCGCCCACAGCGCCGTGTGCATGTTGGCGACGAACGGGGCGAGCTTGGAGTCGTCGAGGCCGGTGGTCACGCCGGAGAAGATCTTGAACAGCGTCTGCTTGGGCACGGACGACGTGACGATCGCCAGCACGAACGCGATCGACAGCACCGACCCGGTGTTCTGCAGCATCATCCGCGCGCCGGCGGCGATGCCGCGCCGGTGGGCGGGCACTCCGCCCATCATCGCCGCGGTGTTCGGGCTGTTGAACATGCCCGAGCCGACGCCGACGACCAGCAGCCACAGGGCGGCGAGGACGTAGCTCGTGTGCACGCCGAGCATCGTCATCCCGACGAGCGCGACGGCCGTCACGACCATGCCCAGCGCCGCCAGCGCGCGCGAGCCGCGGCGGTCGGCCCAGATGCCGGCCAGCGGCGAGGCGACGAGCATCCCGATCGCCATCGGCGCGAGCTTGATGCCCGCGAGGATCGGGTCGTCGCCCTTGACGCCCTGGAAGTAGAAGACGAACAGGAACATCAGCGCGAAGCGCGACATGCCGTTGATGAACGACGCCGCCGTCGCCGCGCTGAACATCCTGCTGCGGAACAGCGACATGTCGAGCATCGGCGCGGCCTGGCGGCGCTCGACGAGGACGAAGATCGGCAGCAGCACGGCGCCGACGACCAGGCCGGCCAGCGTCGGGCCGTTGACCCAGCCGTCGAGGCCGCCGCGCGAGACGCCGTAGACGAGGCCGGTCAGGCCGACGACGAACAGCATCGTGCCCCACAGGTCGTAGCCGCGCGTCTCGTCGGGCTTGGCCAGCTCCTGCAGGACGGCCGACGCCCACAGCGAGCCGAAGGCGGCGAACGGGACGTTGAACCAGAACACCCACTGCCAGGAGATCGCGACCAGCGCGCCGCCGAGCACCGGCCCGATGACCAGGCCGACGGCGGCGATCATCACGTTGGTGCCCATCGCCAGGCCGAGCTGCTCGCGCGGGAAGGCGTCGGTGACGAGCGCCGAGGAGTTGGCGAAGATGAACGCTGCGCCGATGCCCTGCACGACGCGCCACAGGATCAGGACCGTGGCGTCGCCGGCGAAGCCGGCGCCCAGCGACGCGGCGCCGAACAGCACGAAGCCCAGCACGTAGGCCTGCTTGCGGCCGAACAGATCCGACAGCCGCCCGGCCATCAGGACGAGCACGGTCGACGCGATCAGGTAGGCGATGATCACCCAGACGAGCGCGAGGATGCTCGTGTGCAGCGCGTCGCCGAGGTCGGGCAGGGCGATGATCAGCGTGCCGGAGTTGATCGTCGCCAGCAGCATCCCGAGGCTCGTGCACGACAGCGCCCACCACTTGTAGTGATGGTGGTCGGCCGCCACGCCGATGCGGCGGCGGCGTTGCGGTGTGCTGGCGACGCTCGCGGATCCCACGACGAGTCACGATACCAAATCTTACGTAAACGTCAGATTCTTGGCGCCGACAAGAGGGGTGGTTGAGGTTGAGCCGGATAGCCAGACCAAACCTCAACCACCCTCCCAGAGCGGGAGGCGGAGGGGGTGTCCGGTCGATGCCCGAGCTCCCGCGTCCGACCGCCCGCGCCGACCCGTCATCCCTGCGGCTGCGCGTAGAGCGCGGCGATCGTCGCCGCGTACTTCTCGGCGATCGGGCGGCGCCGGAGCTTCATCGTCGGCGTCAGCTCGTCGCCGCCGGGCCGCCACTCGCCGGCGAGCAGCGCGAAGCGCCGGACCTGCTCGACGCGCGCGAGGCGGGCGTTGGCGGCGTCGACCTCGGCCCGGACGCGCGCGAGCACGGCGGGGTCGGCCGGGTCGAGCCCCGCCGCGGCCTCGGGGTCGAGCACCAGCAGCGCGACGTTGTAGGGCCGGCCGTCGCCGACCACGCACGCCTGGCCGATCAGCGGGCCGGCCGACTTCAGCGCCGCCTCGATGTTGGCCGGCGACATGTTCTTGCCGGCGCTGTTGATGATCAGCTCCTTCTTGCGGTCGATCAGCCAGAAGAAGCCGTCGTCGTCGACGCGCGCGACGTCGCCGGTGCGCAGCCAGCCGTCGTCGTCGACCGCCTCGGCCGTCAGCCGCGGCCTGTTGCGGTAGCCGCGCATCACCAGCGGGCCGCGCACCAGCAGCTCGCCGTCGTCGGCCAGCGCGATCTCCGCGTTGTGCAGCGGCAGCCCGACCGACCCCGGCCGCCAGGCGCCGGGACGGTTGGTGATCGCCACGCACGAGGCCTCGGACATGCCCCACACCTCGCACAGGCGCATGCCGAGCGCGTCGAGGAACTCCAGCACGTCGACGGCGATCGGCGCCGCGCCGGTGCTGAGCCACTCGCACTGCTCGAAGCCCAGCTCCGCCCGCACCTCGGCCCCGTCCGAGCGCGTCGTGACGCCGCGCGCCCGCAGCGACGCGGCCAGCTTCTCCCACAGCCGCGGGACGTTGCCGTGGACGGTCGGGCGCACGCGCGCGACGACGTCGAACACGCGGCGCAGGTCCGCCACCGACGTCACCGCCGAGCCGTAGGCCATGAACGCCGCGTAGTGCGAGTTCAGCCGGTCGGCGACGTGCGCCGAGGGCAGGAACGAGACCGCGCGGCCGCCCTCGTGGATCGGGATCGCCGCGTGCATCCCGCGCAGCTCCTCGAGCATTCCGTGGTGGGTCAGCTCGACGCCCTTCGGCGGCCCCGTCGTCCCCGACGTGTAGATCAGCGTCAGCACGTCGTCGGGCCGCACCTGGGCCGCGACCGCGTCGAGGTCGAGCTCGGCGGGGTCGCCGAGCGCGGCGAGCTGCGCCAGCGACAGGTCTCCCCCGCCGTCGACGCCGACGACGCGCTCGACGCGCGCGCCGTGGTCGCGCGCCGCCAGGACGGTCGCCAGGTGCGCGGCGTCGCAGACGGCGACGCGGTTGCCGGCGTCGCCCATCACGTAGCCGACCTGCTCGGGCGGCAGCGTGTTGTAGACGGAGAACGGGACCGCCCCGAGGAGCATCGCCGCCGAGTCGACGAGGTGGAACTCGGCGCGGTTGGCCATCATCAGCCCGACGGCGTCGCCGCGGCGCACGCCGAGCGCGCGCAGCCCGGCCGCGATCGCGCGGATCCGCTCGAGCGCCTCCTCGTAGGTCAGCTCCAGCGAGCCGTCGTCGGCGCGCAGCGCGACGTCCGCGGCGTGGGCCCGGGCGGTGACGAGCAGGGTCTGGGCGAGCGTCCCGGCGCCGAGGGACTTCGGCGCCGGGACCACTGCCTCAGGTGATGATGGGGATGATCAGGATCGCGACGATGTTCGCGACCTTGATCATCGGGTTGATCGCCGGGCCGGCGGTGTCCTTGAACGGGTCGCCGACCGTGTCGCCGGTGACCGACGCGGCGTGAGCGTCGGAGCCCTTGCCGCCGAAGGCGCCGTCCTCGATCAGCTTCTTGGCGTTGTCCCAGGCGCCGCCGCCGGCGGTCATCAGCACGGCGAAGAAGAAGCCGACGACGATCACGCCCATCAGCAGGCCGCCGAGCGCCGACTCGTCGATGATGCCGACGACGAACGTCAGCACGATCGGCAGCAGCGACGGCAGGATCATCTCCTTCTGCGCCGCCGTCGTGACGAGGCCGACGCAGGTGCCGTAGTCGGGCTGGTCGGTGCCCTCCATGATCCCCGGCTTCTCGCGGAACTGACGGCGCACCTCCTCGACGACGGCGCCGCCGGCGCGGCCGACGGCCTCCATCGACAGGGCGGCGAACAGGCAGACCATCAGGCCGCCGAGCAGCAGGCCCATCAGCACCGCCGGGTCGTCGACCGAGAAGTTGAAGGCGTGGCCGGCCTTCGTCGTCAGCTCGTCGCGGAAGCCCGCGAACAGCACGATCGCGGCGAGCACCGCCGAGCCGATCGCGTAGCCCTTGGTGACCGCCTTGGTCGTGTTGCCGACCGCGTCGAGCGGGTCGGTCACGTTGCGGACCTCCTCGGGCAGGTTCGCCATCTCGGCGATGCCGCCGGCGTTGTCGGTGATCGGGCCGAACGCGTCGAGCGCGACGATCAGGCCGGTCAGCGAGAGCTGGCCCATGACCGCGACGCCGATGCCGTAGATGCCGTCGGTGCCGCCGCCGGCGAGCTTCCAGGCGCCGAAGATGCCGAGCACGATCACCAGCGCCGGCAGCGCCGTCGCCTGCAGGCCGGACGCGAGGCCCTGGATGATGTTCGTCGCGTGGCCGGTCTGTGACGCCGCCGCGGTCTTCTTGACCGGCGAGAAGCGCGTCGACGTGTAGTAGTCGGTCAGCAGGAACAGGCAGGCCGTGACGCCGATGCCGATCAGCGCGCACAGGTACAGGTGCCCCCAGGAGGGCGGGCCACTCTGGTGGACCTCGGCGCCGGCGAACTGCACGCTGCTCATCAGCCACTTGGTGACCGGCAGGAACGCGGCCGCGGCGATCACGCCGGAGACGATCAGGCCCTGGTAGAGCGCGCCCTCGACGTTGTCGTCGCTGGTGCGCACGGCGAACGTGCCGATGATCGACGCGACGATCGCCACGCCGCCGAGCACCAGCGGGTACAGGGCGACCTGCGTGGCGTCGGAGAACGTGATGACGCCGAGCAGCATGACCGCGACCGCGGTGACGGCGTAGGTCTCGAACAGGTCGGCGGCCATGCCGGCGCAGTCGCCGACGTTGTCGCCGACGTTGTCGGCGATCACGGCCGGGTTGCGCGGGTCGTCCTCGGGGATGCCGGCCTCGACCTTGCCGACGAGGTCGGCGCCGACGTCGGCGGCCTTGGTGAAGATGCCGCCGCCGAGTCGGGCGAAGACCGAGATCAGCGAGCCACCGAAGCCGAGGCCGATCAGCGCGTCGACCGCCGACTTCTGGCTGTAGTCGAAGATCCAGGTCAGCACGCCGTAGTAGCCGGCGACGCCCAGCAGGGCGAGGCCGACGACGAGCAGGCCGGTGATCGCGCCGCCGCGGAACGCGACCCGCAGCGCCGGCGAGACGCCGCCGCGCGCGGCCTCGGCGACGCGCGCGTTGGCGCGCACCGAGACGTTCATGCCGATGAAGCCGGTCGCGCCCGAGAGCAGGCCGCCGATCAGGAAGCCGATCGCCACGCGCAGGTTCTGGATCGGGATCAGCGCGATGAAGAGGATCACGCCGACGCCGGCGATCACGGTGTACTGCCGGGTGAGGTAGGCCTTCGCGCCCTCCTGGACGGCGCCCGAGATGCGCCGCATCTCCTCGTTGCCGGGGGACAGCGCGAGCAGCGAGCGCGTCGTGAGCAGGCCGTAGGCCACGGCGAGGCCCGCGCAGACGAGCGCGATGACCACCCCGTGGTCGGTCAGGAAGTCACTCAAGAGGATGAGTCCTTGTCAGGGAGCTTGGGAACGTGGCCGGGTGCGCCCACCCGGACCGAAGAGGCCGCGAGTCTATACGCCGCCCGTGACGAAACGCGCTCAGATCAGCGCCCGGGCACCCACAGCCGGCCGCTCGCCTCGGCGGGACCGGGACCCGGCGGGCCGGCGTCGGGACGCTGCGCCGGGGCGTCCTGGCCGCCCGGCGCCTGGGCCGCCGGCGGC
>DASZVK010000179.1:0-2442 GCA_035547175.1 Solirubrobacteraceae bacterium | reverse complement strand
CACCGGCGTGCGCACCGCGACGCTGCCGGTGCGCATCCGCAGCGGCCTCGCCGACCTGATCGCGGCGCTGCGCCCGGGCGCGGTGATAGTGGCCGGCGGCCACGCCGACGACGAGGACGTCGCCCGCTGGGCCTACGCCGTGCGCACGTCCGCCGGGCCGCTCCCGCTGGCGCTCTACCGCCGCGGCGACGGCGAGACGTCGCGCGCGGCCGCCGTGCGCACCCTGTCGTCCTCCCCGGGCGAGGCCACCGCGCAGGCGCTGGCGCTGCTCGACGGGGAGACCGTCCTGTCGCGCCCGCCCCGCGTGGCGAGGAGCGGCTAGGCGATGTCCGACGCCTCCCCGCTGCGCGCCCTGCCCGACGCCTCGCCCGGCGCCGTCGAGCCGCGCGTCGTCTTCTGCGGCCACTGCGGCCGGCCGCCCGAGGACGGCCTCGCGCCCGAGGTCGGCTCGCGCGTCTGCCGCCGCTGCAACCTCGGCCTGCTGATCGAGGCGCCCGAGTCGCTCGCGCCCAAGGCCGCCGACGCGTTCCTCGTCGTCGACAGCACGCTGTCGGTCTGCGGGCTCTCGCGCCGCGCCGAGAAGCTCCTCGGCCTGCGCGAGGTCGACGCCGTCGACCGCCACGTGACCGACCTGCTCGTGCCCGCCGACACGGGCGTCGACGACCCCGGCCGGCCGCACGCGCTCAGCGCGCTGCTCGTCGGCGCCGCGTCCGACCCGGGCGCGCCCGTCGCGTCGATGGTCCTGCGCCCGGTCGACGAGTTCGGCGTGCGCTTCGCGGCCCGCATCGGGCCGTGCGGGCCTGCCCCGAGCGCGCTCGTCGTCCTCGGCCTCGGCTGACCCGGCGCCGCCTGGGCGGCGTCCTCGACCCTCGAAATACGAAGTATTCCTTCAGGACCGACGGCTTCGCCGTCGGTGCCCCGTCCTTGCCGGGCGACGCCGTCGGCAGCGGACGCCGAACTCCTTCCCGCGCATCGAATCGAGCGTGGTGCAGCCTTCCTTGCCGTTCTTGCGCGAAGCTGGCCAAAGCTCCAGATTGCCGTCCATGACTGCCGTGCGCACCAACGCCGCCGCCGCGATGATCGGCGTGAGCCCGAGCACGCTGCGCTCCTGGGAGCGCCGCTTCGGCTTCCCCGCCCCGCGTCGCTCCGAGGGCGGCCATCGCCAGTACGACCTCGGCGAGATCGAGGCGCTGCGCAGTGCGTTCGAGGAGACCCAGAACGTCTCGTCGGCGATCTCGATCGCTCGCGAGCGCGGCGCCGGCCCGGCGACGCCGAGCCGTCTGCGCTCGGCGCTGGCCCGCTTCGACGCCGACGCCGCCGACCGCGTGATCGAGGAGAGCCTCGCGGTCCGCTCGGTCGAGCGCACGATCGACGAGCTGCTGATCCCCGCCGTCGAGCTGCTCGACGACGGCTCCCGGCCGCCGTCGCCGGAGTACGGCGTCGCCTGGCGCTGGGCGACCGGCTGGCTGGCCGCGCAGACGCGCGTCGCGCCGCCCGCGCACCGGCCCGACTCGGTGCTGATCTTCGACGCCAGCCAGGCGCCCGACGTCGACGCCCTCTGCGCCCAGGCGCTCGAGCTCGACCTGCGCCGCGCCGGCCTGCGCACGCTCACGGTCACGCTCGACCTCGACCCCGCGCGCCTGACCCGCGCGCTGCTCGCGATCGAGCCGCGCGTCGTCGTGCTCACCGGCCGCCGCGCGACGCTCGACGCGCTCGGGCGCGTCGTCTTCGCCGCGCGCCGCCACGGCGGCGAGGTCGCCGTCTGCGACTTCCGCGGCGCGCTCGGCGAGGCCGACGGCAGCACCGTCCCGCGCCTGCCCGACAGGCCGCTGGCCGCGCGCGACGCGCTGGTCGACATGCTCGACGGCCGCACGGCGGCGGCGCCGGAGGTCCGCCGCGCCGCCCCCGCCGCCGAGACCGTCGCCGTCTAGCCCGACGGCGACAGCAGCGCGGCGGCCCGCAGCAGGGCGCGCAGGCCGCGGCGCGTCCTCGCGTCGCCGGCCTCGCCGCGGAGCTGGCGCGCCCGCGTCGCGAGCAGCGCGACGAGCTCGCCGCTGCGCCGGAACGGGTCGGCGACCGCGCGGTCGTCGAGCACCGACAGGGCCGCCCACAGCTCGCCGCCGACCTGCGCGACGAGCACGTCGCCGCGCAGCGGCGCCGCCGAGTCCAGCGCGGCCAGCCGGCCGAGCGCGTCGGCGTCGGCGGCTCGCGCCATGCGGATGATCACGGTGTCGGTGGACATTGGCATCACCTTTGGACCAAGTTTGTGCGTCGTCTCAGCGTGTGAGGGTGGACGTCGAGGCGACGCCGTGCCATCGTCCACCTCAATGGCCCTGCTGTCGAGAACCAATCGATGATCCAATCGGTCTCGGTCGACGAGCTGGTCGGGCTGATGGGCGCCTGGTCCCAGCGCCGCGGCCCGCGCTACCTGCGCCTGGCCGA
>DASZVK010000178.1:0-16626 GCA_035547175.1 Solirubrobacteraceae bacterium | reverse complement strand
CAGCGGCGGCGCGGCCGGCGCCGGCGGCTCGGTGTCGGCGAGGCGGATCGCGCCGGCGGGCAGCTCGACCTCGCCGGCGGTCGGGTGGCGGACCGTCGTGCTCGCGGCCCGGCCGGAGGCGGCCGCGGCGTCGAAGGCCTCGCGCACGCCGCGGACCTTGCCCGCGGGCACCCCGCGCGCCAGCAGCTCGTCGATCCACTCCTGCGCGGGGCGCCGCGCCAGCTCGGCCTCGAGCGCCTCGATCAGCGCCTCGCGGTGGGCGACGCGCTCGGCGTTGCCGGCGAAGCGCGGGTCGTCGGCCAGCTCGGGTCGCCCGATCGCCTCGCAGACGCGGCGGAACATCGGGTCGTTGGGCGCCGCGAGCGCGAGCTCGGCGTCCGCCGCGCGCAGCGTCTGGTAGGGCGCGATGCTCGGATGCGCGTTGCCGTGGCGCGCCGGCTCGCGCCCGGTGACCAGCGCGGCGGCGCCGACGTTGACGAGCGCCGCCAGGCCGGCGTCGAGCAGCGACACGCGCACGTGCTCGCCCTCGCCCGTGCGCGCCTGGCGCGCGTGCGCGGCGAGGATCCCGGCCGCGGCGTGCAGCCCGGCGATGACGTCGACCAATGCGACGCCGGCCTTGCTCGGCTCGCCGTCGACCGGGCCGGTGATCGCCATCAGCCCGCTCTCGGCCTGGATGACGAAGTCGTAGCCGGGGCGGCCGGCCGGCTCGCGACCCGAGCCGTAGCCCTCGATCGAGCAGTAGACGATCCCCGGGCGCGCGGCGTCCAGCGCCTCGCGGCCGATGCCGAGCCGCTCGGCTGCGCCCTCGCGGAAGTTCTCGATCGCGACGTCTGCGGTCCGGGCGAGGAGCAGCACGAGGTCGCGGCCGCGCGGGTCGGCGAGGTCGATCGCCACGCTGCGCTTGCCGCGGTTGGCGGACATGAAGTACACGGACTCCCCACCCCGGAACGGCGGCCCCCAGGCGCGCGTCTCGTCGCCGGCGCCCGGGCGCTCGACCTTGACGACGTCGGCGCCGAGGTCGGCGAGCAGCTGCGTGCAGAACGGGCCGGCGAGCACCCGCGACAGGTCGAGCACCCGCATGCCCTCGAGCGGAGGCGCCGCGGCCATGCGCGCCTAGCCGAAGCGCTCGCGCAGGCGCGGGAGCACGTCGCGGCAGAACAGCTCGATCGCGCGCGTCTGGTCCTCGCCGGGGGAGTGGAAGACCAGCTCGGTGAACCCGAGCTCGACGTACGGGCCGACGCGCTCGACGACCTCGTCGGGGTCGTCGGAGACGATGAAGCGCGTCGGCGCGAGGTGCGCGTTCTCGTCGGCCAGGCGCTCCATCTCGACCGGGTCCTCGACGCCCGCCTTCTGCTCGCCCGACAGCGCCAGCGCCGCCCACCAGCGGCACGCGTCCTCGGCGTACTCGCGGTCCGGGTCGTAGGAGACCTTGATCTCGATCATGTGCGCGATCGAGGCCGGGTCCTTGCCCGCCGAGAGGGCGCCCTCCTCGACGTTGGCGACCAGCTCGCGGTAGAGGTCGGGGTCCTTGCCCGACGTGCAGATGAAGCCGTCGCCGCGGCGGCCGGCGAGCTTGGCGGCGAGCGGGCCCGAGGCGGCGACGTAGATCGGCACCGGCTCGTCGGGACGCTCGTAGACCGTCGCCCGCTCGACGCGGTAGTAGTCGCCGTCGAAGCTCACGCGCTCCTCGGTCCACAGCGCGCGGATCACGCCGATCGCCTCCTCGAGGCGCTGCCGGCGCTCCTTGGCGCCCGGCCAGGCGCCACCGGTGACGGGCGTCTCGTTCATCGCCTCGCCGGTGCCGACGCCGAGGAACACGCGCCCGGGCGCGAGCTGCGCGAGCGTCGCGAACGCCTGCGCGACGATCGCCGGCTGGTAGCGCAGGGTCGGGGTCAGCACGCTCGTCCCCAGGTAGGCGCCGTCGCTCGTCGCCGCCAGCGCGCCGAGCCAGCTCAGCGCCGCGGGCGCGCGGCCGTCGCTGTGGCGCCACGGCTGGAAGTGGTCCGAGATCGCGACCGTGTCGAGCCCGGAGCGCTCGGCCAGCAGCGAGAAGTCCAGCAGCTCCCTGGTCCCGAACTGCTCGGCCGATGCCTTGTACCCGTAGCGCATTCCGACAGCCTTGCACGGCGCGACGGACGCTGCGGGGCGAGGATCCGGGCGCGAGCCGCTTGCGTCCCAGCCGGCGAGCGCACTAGTATACAAGTATGCCGCAGACCAACGGCAACCGTCCGCTGACGCGCCTGCGCCGCGTGCGCGGGGCGCGCTCGCAGGTCTACGAGGCGCTGCGCGGCGCGATCGTCTCGGCCGAGCTCGAGCCCGGCCGGCGGCTGAGCGAGAACGAGCTGGCCGAGCGGCTCGGCGTGAGCCGCACGCCGGTACGCGAGGCGCTCATCCGCCTGCGCGACGACCGCCTCGTCGAGATCGTCCCGCAGCTGGGCACGTTCGTCTCGCACATCTCCGACGCCGGCGTGCAGGACGCCCAGTTCATCCGCGAGTCGCTCGAGTGCTCGGCGATCCGCCTCGCGGCGCAGCGCGCCGACCGCGCCGACGTGGCCGCGCTGGAGGGCCTCATCCGCCGTCAGGAGGAGGTCAGCGCCGAGCACGACTTCGACCGCTTCTACCTGCTCGACGACGAGCTGCACGGCGCGCTGTGCGAGCTCAGCGGCCACGGCGTCGCCTGGTCGCTGGCGCAGCGCGCCAACGGCCACCTCAACCGCATCCGCCGCCTGAGCCTGCCGCAGCCGCACTTCCTCGGCGAGATGGTCGCCGAGCACCGCGCCGTCGTCGAGGCCGTCGGCCGTGGCGAGCCCGACGCCGCCGAGGCCGCGCTGCGCCACCACCTGCGCATGGTCCTGTCCGCCGTGCCGGCGATCCGCGCCGAGCACCCCGACTACTTCGAGGACGAAACCTCATGAGCACCAGCACGACGCCCGCCATCGACACCGCCACGCTGCTCGGGCTCTACGAGCAGATGGTCCTGATCCGCGTGTTCGAGACCGAGTCCGAGCGCCAGTACAAGGCGGCGCGCATCGGCGGCTACTGCCATCTCTCCTCCGGCCAGGAGGCGGCGACCGTCGGCGTCGTCCACGCGATGGAGGACGACGACCTGCTCGTCACCGGCTACCGCTCGCACGGCTTCGCGCTCGCGCGCGGCGTGCCGGCCGAGGCGGTGATGGCCGAGCTGTTCGGCAAGGTCGACGGCTGCGCCCACGGCCGCGGCGGGTCGATGCACCTGCTCGACGTCTCCCACGGCTACTACGGCGGCTGGGGCATCGTCGCCGGGCAGCTCCCGGTCGCGACCGGGCTCGCGCTCGGCCTCGTGCGCCAGGGTCGCCCGCAGGCGGTCGTCTGCGAGCTCGGCGACGGCGCGGTGACCATGGGCGCCTGGCACGAGTCGCTCAACCTCGCCGCCGTCTGGGACCTGCCGATCGTGTTCCTCGTCGTCAACAACGGCTACGGCATGGGCACCGCGGTCGAGCGCGCCTCGGCCGTCGCCGAGGTCTACCGCCGCGCCGACGCCTACGGGATCGAGGGCGAGCGCGTCGACGGCGACGACCTCGCCGGCGTCCACGCGGCGATGAGCGCGCTGCTCGAGCGCGCCCGCGGCGATCGCCGGCCGTCCGTGCTGGAGGTCATGACGTACCGCTTCCGCGGCCACTCGGTCGCCGACGCCGGCCTCGCCTACCGGACCAGGGAGGAGATCGCCGAGCACATGCGCCACGACCCGATCGTGCGGGTGCGCGAGCAGCTGCGCGAGGCCGGCGTCGGCGAGGCCGAGCTCGACGCCGTCGACGCCCGCGCCGACGCGCGAGTAGCCGAGGCGGTCGAGGCCGCCCTCGCGAGCCCCGAGCCGCCGGTCTCCGAGCTCGCCGCCGGCATGTACGCCGCCGGCAGCGACGCGCAGTTCCACCGCATGCTGCCGGGCAGCCCCTACGGCGAGCGCGAGCTCGTCTTCGCAGGGGGGCTGGGCTCGTGAGCGCCCCGGTCGCCGAGCGCCTCGAGGCCTTCGACGGGCCGGTCGAGCGCATGACCTACCGCGAGGCCCTGCGGCTCGCCCTGCGCGAGGAGATGGCCCGCGACGAGCGCGTCTTCCTGATGGGCGAGGAGGTCGGCGTCTTCGAGGGCGCCTACAAGGTCTCCGCGGGCCTGCTCGACGAGTTCGGCCCCGATCGCGTGCGCGACACGCCGATCTCCGAGGAGGGCTTCGTCGGCGCCGGCGTCGGCGCGGCGATGCTGGGCGAGCGCCCGGTCGTGGAGATCATGACGATCAACTTCCTGCTGGTCGCGATGGACCAGGTCGTCAACCACGCGGCGAAGGTCGGCGCGATGTTCGGCGGCGAGGTCCGCTGCCCGATGGTGATCCGCACGCCCAACGGCGGCGGCAACCAGCTCACCGCGCAGCACTCGCAGAGCTTCGAGGGGTGGTTCGCCGGGACCCCGGGCCTGAAGGTCGTCGCGCCGGCGACGCCGGCCGACGCCAAGGGCCTGCTCAAGGCGGCGATCCGCGACGACGACCCCGTGCTCGTCGTCGAGAACCTCCCCATCTACAAGGAGAAGGGCGAGGTGCCGCTCGACCCCGAGTTCGTCACGCCGATCGGGCTGGCGAACGTCGCGCGCGAGGGCCGCGACGTGACGATCGTCGCGCACTCGTTCGCGACCGTGCGCTCGCTGCACGCCGCCGAGCGCCTCGCCCGCGACCACGGCATCGAGGCCGAGGTCGTCGACCTGCGCTCGCTGCGCCCGCTCGACGTCGAGACGGTCGCCGCCTCCGTGGCCAGGACCGGCCGCGCGGTCTGCGTCGAGGAGGGCTGGCCGACCTACGGGGTGACCGCCGAGCTGGCGGCCCGCATCCAGCACGCCTGCTTCGACGACCTCGACGCGCCGGTCGAGCGCGTCGGCAGCGCCGAGGTGCCGCTGCCGTACGCGAAGAACCTCGAGCTCGCCGCGCTGCCCGGCGAGGACCGGATCGCGGGCGCCGTGCTCGCCACGTTCGGCCGGCGCTGACCGCGGTCGCGCCGCCTCCGGCGGATCGGCGACAATCGCGACCGACGGCGCGGATCGCGAGGAGGAGAGAGATGGTGCCTGGTCCCGAGGGTCTGGTCGAGCGCGTCGAGGCGCTGCTGCCGCTGCTGGCGGAGAACGCCGCGCGGACCGAGCAGCTGCGGCGCGTCGCGCCCGAGAGCATCGAGGCGCTGACGGAGGCCGGCGTCTTCCGCATGACGGCGCCGCGGCACCTCGGCGGCTACGAGGCCGACGTCGCCACGCAGTACGACGTCCTGCGCGTGATCGGCACCGCCTGCCCGTCGACCTCGTGGGTCACGACGATCCTCACGGCGATGATCTGGAACCTGGGCATGTTCTCCGACGAGGCCCAGGAGGAGGTCCTCGGCGAGCCCGACGCCCGCGTCGCCTCGGTGTTCGCCCCCGGCGGCAACGCCCGGCGCGTCGACGGCGGCGTGGTCGTCAGCGGCCGCTGGCCGTTCAACACCGGCTGCCACCACGCCCAGTGGGCGATCATGGCCGCACTCGTCGACGAGGGCGACGGGAGCCCGCCGGCGATCGCGAACCTCCTGATCCCGTACTCCGACCTCGAGATCCTCGACGACTGGTTCGCGTCGGGGATGGCGGGCACGGGCTCGAACACGACCGTCGGCACCGACGTCTTCGTCCCCGACCACCGCATCCTGCCGCTGGCGGCGCAGATGACGCTCGACCTCCCGACCGAGCGCAACCGGGACAACCCGTACTACCGCGTCCCGACCGTCCCGTTCCTGATCGCGCAGGCCGGCGCCGCCCCGGTGGGGATCGCCCAGGGCGCGTTCGCCGCGTTCATGGAGCGCCTCCCGGGCCGGGCGATCACCTACTCGGACTACGCCGACCAGTCGGCCGCGCCGATCACCCACCAGCAGGTCGGCGAGGCGGCGATGCTGCTGCACTCGGCCGACGCGCACGCGCGCGCCTCGATCGACCTCGTCGCCGCCCACAGCGCGGGCGAGTTCCCGCTCGAGGCGCGGGCGCGCCTGCGCGCGCACACGGCCTACGCGACGCGCGAGGCGCGCCGCGCCGTCGACGTGCTCTTCGAGGCCAGCGGCGCGTCGGCGATCCAGCGCGGCGTGCCGATCCAGCGCTTCCAGCGCGACATCCAGGCTCTCGCCAACCACGCGTTCCTGACCGCCACCTCGGCGATCGAGCTCTACGGCCGCATCGCCTGCGGCCTCGACGCCAACACCGTCTTCGTCTGACGCGCGCCGCGCGCGTCGGCGCTAGCGGCCGGCGGCGCTCTGGGCGCTGACCGCCCAGGTGGTCAGGAAGCGCTGGAAGTCCTGCGCGGTCAGCGGCCTGGCGAACAGGAAGCCCTGGCCGGTGTCGCACTCCTCGCCCTGCAGGAACGACAGCTCGGCCTCGTTCTCGATGCCCTCGGCGAACGTCTCGATCGCCAGCGCCTTGCCGAGCTGCACGAGCGTGCGCACGAGCGTCTCGCGCTCGGGGTGCCCCGCCAGCCCGGACACGAAGCTGCGGTCGATCTTCAGCGCGTCGACCGGGAACTGGCGCAGGTGCGCGAGCGACGAGTAGCCGGTGCCGAAGTCGTCGATCGCCACGCGGATCCCGAGCCGCTTGATCTCGTGCAGGATCCTCGCCGTCGCCTCCGGCTTGCGCATCAGCGCCGTCTCGGTGATCTCGATCGTCAGCGTCTGCGGGTCCAGGCCGGTCGTGGCCAGCGTCTCGCGGACGTCGGCGACGAAGGCCTCGTCCTCGAGCTGGCGCGCCGAGACGTTGACGGCCATCGTCACCGGATGGCCGGCCGCATGCCAGGCGGCCGCCTGGGCGCACGCCTCGCGCAGCACCCAGCGCCCGATCTCGACGATCATCCCGGTCTCCTCGAGCAGCGGGACGAACTCGTCCGGTGCGACGAGGCCGCGCACGGGATGGCGCCAGCGCAGCAGCGCCTCGACGCCCTTGGGCCGCAGGTCGCGCAGCGCCAGCGTCGGCTGGTAGACGAGGAACAGCTCGTCGTTGCGCTGCGCGATCCGCAGGTCCATCTCGAGCTGCACGCGCGTCTGCACGTTGTCGTGCATCTCGCGCTCGAAGGCCACGACGCGGTCCTTGCCGTCGCGCTTGGCCTGGAACATCGCGATGTCGGCGTCGCGCAGCAGCTCGTCGGGCGAGGCGCGGTGGCCCTCGGCGATGCCGACGCTCGCCGTCACGGTCACGCGCGCGCTGTCCTCGCCGAGCTCGAACGGCGCGCGCAGCGCGTCGATCATGCGCCGCGCGATCTGATCGGCGCCGCCGCGGAGCGAGTGCCCCTCGGCCACGACGACGAACTCGTCGCCGCCGAGCCGGCCGAGCACGTCGGTCGCGCGCACGACCGTGTCGAGCCGGCCCGCGACCGCGCGCAGCAGCTCGTCGCCGGTGTCGTGGCCCAGCGTGTCGTTGATCCCCTTGAAGTTGTCGAGGTCGATGAACAGCGCCGCGACGGGGGTGTTGGCGCGACGCGAGCGGGCCATCATCTGCTCGGTGCGCTCGAGGATCATCGCCCGGTTGGCCAGCCCCGTGAGCGGGTCGTGGGTCGCCAGGTACATCAGCTCCTCCTGGCGGCGGTCGAGCTGCTCGTCGACCTGGCGGCGGACGTCCTCGAAGGTCTCGCACATCCGCACGAGCGTCACGTTGAGGCTGCGCCGCAGCATCGCCTGCGCCTCGAGGACGACGTCGCGCGAGAAGCCGAGCTGCTCGGCGATCTCCTCGACGGTCTCGCTCGCCGAGTCGCACCAGCGCAGGCAGCGCTTGGTGACCTCGTTGAGCGGGGCGGCGCGCTCGACCGCCAGGGTGCCGAAGATCTGCCACGCCTCGGCGCCGACCTCGCGCGCCGCGTCGAGCCCGCCGCCGGCCATCCAGCGCGCCACGGCGACGGTCGAGACGACCCCCACGCGCGACAGGCGCTCCTCGACGTCGGCGCCCAGCGCGACGCCGCTGCGTCGCGAGCGCGCGACGATGCGCGCGTTGACCTCGTCGGCGCGCGCCTCGAGCTCTCGCCCGATCGTCCGAACCTCTCCTCCGGCGGGCATCGTGGGTCGGGTGATCGGCCAGCGGCGGCGCGTCTTGAGCCCGCGGACGCGGGTGCACGCGGCCCTCCGCCCGCCCCGCGCCAGCGGCTACACTGGTCGCCCGACCTGCCCGCCGGCGGGTCGTTCTTTCGTCGCGACACCTTTTCGAGGCACGCCATGGCCCGCGGAGACGTGCGCATCGCAGTCACCCTCGCCTGCGAGGACTGCAAGCGCCGCAACTACCAGACCAACAAGTCCAAGCGCAACAACCCGGATCGGATCACGCTGCGCAAGTACTGCCGGTGGTGCCGTCGGCACACCGACCACCGGGAGACCCGCTAGCCGCGCCATGGCGCGCCGCGAGCGTCAGCGCCGCCGGCGGGACCAGCGCCCCCATGGGCCCAGGCCCAGCCAGCCGCATCGGGACAACGTCCCGGGCGCGCTCGACCGCGCGTCGGGCGTCGAGGAGGAGTTCGAGGCCGCGATCGTCGCCGGCGCGCACGGCGTGCCGGCCGAGCCCGACGACGCGGGCGAGGGGCTCGAGCCCGACGACGACCTCGAGTCGGAGGCCGTCGCGGCCGCCGCGCCGGCCGGCGCCCCGACCGCCCACCGCGCGGCCACCGGGCGCGGCGGCCTGCGCGCGATCGGCTTCCTGCGCGCAAGCTGGGCGGAGCTGCAGCGCGTCCAGTGGCCCGACCGGCGCCAGGTCTTCCAGGCGACCGCCGTCGTCCTGGGGTTCGTCATCGTCGCCGGGGCCTTCCTCGGCGTGGCCGACTTCGTCGCCAAGCGCGTCATCGACTTCATCCTGTAACCCGAACGCACCGAGAGCCATGTTCCGCTGGTACGTCGTCAACACCTATTCAGGGCACGAGAACAAGGTCAAGCAGAACCTCGAGCACCGTGCCTCCTCGCTCAACCAGAAGCGCTTCGTGCGCCAGGTCGTCGTGCCGACCGAGATGGTCTCCGAGATGCAGGACAACCAGAAGGTGATGAAGGAGCGCCGCACGATGCCGGGCTACGTGCTCGTCAACATGGAGCTCAACGACGACTCGTGGGGCCTGGTCAAGAACACGCCCGGGGTCACCGGCTTCGTCGGCGCGTCCAACGAGCCGGTGCCGCTGACGCAGACCGAGGTCGACCGCCTGCTGCACCGCGAGGTTGCCCAGAAGGTCGCGACGAAGGCGCAGTTCTCGATCGGCGAGCAGGTCAAGGTCGTCTCCGGCCCGCTGTCGGACTTCTCCGGCGAGATCAGCGAGATCAACCAGGACGCCGCTAAGCTCAAGGTCCTCGTCTCGATCTTCGGGCGCGAGACGCCGGTCGAGGTCGGCTTCGACCAGGTCAAGAAGGTCTAGCCCCCACCCGCCCGCACCTCCGCACGCCCGAAACGCACAATGGCCAAGAAGGTCCTCACCACCATCAAGCTGCAAGCGATCGGCGGCCAGGCCAGCCCGGCCCCGCCGGTCGGCCCGGCGCTGGGCCAGCACGGCATCAACATCATGGAGTTCTGCAAGGCGTTCAACGCGCAGACCCAGCAGGACAGCGGGACGACGATCCCGGTCGTGATCACGGTCTACGAGGACCGCTCGTTCACGTTCGTCACCAAGACGCCACCCGCCGCGGTGCTGATCAAGCAGGCGATCGGGCTCGAGAAGGGCTCGGGCGAGCCGCACAAGAACAAGGTCGGCCGGATCACCGAGGCCCAGCTGCGCGCGATCGCCGAGCGCAAGCTCGGCGACCTCAACGCCAACGACGTCGACCAGGCCGTCAAGATCATCGCGGGCACCGCCCGTTCGATGGGCGTGGAGGTCGCCTGACATGGCCAAGCACGGCAAGCGCTTCGCGCAGGCCCGCGAGCGCGTCGACCGGCTGCGCGAGCACTCGCCCGCCGAGGCGATCGCGCTCGTCCAGGAGCTCAAGTCCGCGTCGTTCGACGAGTCGGTCGAGGTGCACATCCGCACCGGCCTGAACGTGCGCCACGCCGACGAGCAGCTGCGCGGCACGATCGCGCTGCCGCACGGCCTCGGCAAGACCGTCAAGATCGCCGTCTTCGCCCAGGGCGACAAGGCGCGCGAGGCGCAGGAGGCCGGCGCCGACGTCGTCGGCGGCGAGGACCTCGCCAAGCGCATCGAGGACGGCTTCGACGACTTCGACGTCGCCATCGCGACGCCCGACCTGATGCCGGTGGTCGGCCGCCTCGGCCGCATCCTCGGCCCGTCGGGCAAGATGCCCAACCCGAAGGTCGGCACCGTGACGATGGACGTCGCCAAGGCCGTCGAGGAGTCCAAGGCCGGCAAGGTCGAGTACCGCACCGACCGCACGGCGATCGTCCACCTCAACATCGGCAAGGCGAGCTTCGACGCCAGGGCGCTGCTGGAGAACTACGCCGCGGTGATCGAGGAGATCGTCCGCGCCAAGCCCGCCGCCGCGAAGGGCCGCTACATCCGCTCGATCACGGTCGCCTCGACCATGGGCCCGGGCGTGAAGGTCGACCCCGCCCGCACGCGCGACATCCTCGAGGAGGCGCCCGCAGCCGTCGCTGCCTAGCGCGCCACCCCGAGCCACCCGAGACCGCCGGCGACCCTAAGACCGGCGCAGGAGGCCAATGAACCGAGACCAGAAAGCCGCGGTGATCGACGAGATCGCCGCCGAGATCACCGAGTCGCAGGCCGTCTACGCGGTCGACTACCGCGGCATGTCCGTGCCGCAGGCGGCCGAGGTCCGCGCCAAGCTGCGCGACGCCGGCACGACGTTCCGCGTGGTCAAGAACTCGCTCACCGAGCGGGCCGCCGACAAGGCCGGCGTCGAGACGCTCAAGGACCTGCTCGAGGGCCCGACCGCGCTGGCGTTCGTGCGCGGCGACGCCGCGGCGGCGGCGAAGGCGCTCAGCGACTTCGCGCGCGCGACCGACCTCGCCCCGTTCAAGGGCGGGCTGATGAACGGCGCTCCGCTCGACGTCGACCAGATCAAGTCGATCGCCCGCCTGCCCGCCCGCGAGGTGCTCTACGGCCAGCTCGTGGGCATCGTCGCCTCGCCGATCACCGGCCTGGCCCGCGGCCTCAACGCGCTGCTGTCGGGCGTCGCGATCGCGCTGGGGCAGGTCCACGAGAAGGCGCTGGCCGGCGAGATCGCGCTCGGCGGCGGGGCCGGCGAGGCACCCGCCGAGGCCGAGGCCCCCGCGGAGCCGGAGGCCGCCGCCGAGGCTCCCGCCCAGGCCGAGGAGACCACCACCACTGAAGAGGCGGAGGCCGACGAGCCCGCCGCCACCGCCGAGGAGCCCGCCGACGCGGGCGCCGAGGAGACCACTTCCACCGAAGACACCCAGGAGGGCAACGAGTAATGGCCACCAGCACCGCGGAATGGATCGAGGAGCTCAAGAGCATCAGCGTGCTCGAGCTCGCCGAGCGCATCAAGGCGCTCGAGGAGGAGTTCGGCGTCAGCGCGACGGCCGTCGCGGCCGCGGCGCCGGTCGCCGCCGGCGGCGCGGGCGGCGGCGAGGCCGGCGGCGGCGAGGAGGAGTCCTCGACCGTCGACGTCGTCCTCACGGCTGCGGGCGACAAGAAGATCCAGGTCATCAAGGTCGTCCGCGCGGCGACGGGCCTCGGCCTCAAGGAGGCCAAGGCGCTCGTCGACGAGGCCCCCAAGCCGATCAAGGAGGGCATCGAGCGCGACGAGGCCGAGAAGCTCAAGGCCGAGCTCGAGGAGGCCGGCGGCAGCGTCGAGCTGAAGTAGGCGCGCTGCGAGCGCTCGCCAGATGTCGCGAAGGGGCGCCCGGGGGCGCCCCTTCGCTGTTCGGGGGCCGACGGTGAGCGGCGCGCGCATGCGCCGCGGCGCGCGTCGCGCCGCCTGGGCGCTCGAGGACGCCCTCCTGGAGGCCGAGGGCCGGCTCGGCGTGCTCGGGCCCGTCCACCGCCGCTGGCGCGGCAACTCGCCCGCCGACAACCGCGCGAGCTGGGACCACTGGGACTGGAGCCGCCTCGGCGAGGAGTGGAGCGCGTCGGAGGAGTGGAAGCAGGGGCTGATCGACGACGTCCTCCTGCGCCTGGTCCCGGTCGGCGGCGTCGTCCTCGAGATCGGGCCCGGCGGCGGGCGCTGGACCCGCGTCATCGCCCCGCGCGGGCAGCGGACGATCGTGGCCGACGTCTCGCCGGTCGTCCTCGACCTCGTAGCCCGCGAGGTCCCGGGCGTCGAGGTCGTGCGCTCGCCGGGCGCGGCGCTGCCGGGCGTCGCCGACGCGAGCGTCGACGCCGTGTGGTCGTTCGACGTCTTCGTGCACGTCGCGCCGGTCGACCAGGCGGCCTACCTGCGCGAGGTCGCCCGCGTCCTGCGACCCGGCGGCGTCGCCGCGATCCACCACGCCGACGGTCGCAACCACGGCGCGATGCCCAGCCGCGCCGGCTGGCGCGCCCCGATGTCGGAGCGGCTGTTCGCCGCGCTGGCGCGCCGCGCGGGGCTGCGTCCGGTCGAGGTCGTCCGCTCCTGGTCGGCCGGCCGGCACGACCTCGGCGCCTTCGGCGACGCGATCACGGTCCTCCGGGCGGGATGACCCGGCCCTGGACAACCGCGTCACATGCCCTACACTTCCGCCGTCGGCCGATAGTCGCAGCCGCCCAGCAGCAGGCTCCGCGCCACATACGCGGAGCTCGGGCGGGGTCCGTGAGAGCCGAAGCCCTCGGCAGGGGGCCTCGTGTCCGCCTGCTATCTTGGACGGTCGCGCTGTGTGCGCAGCCCGCGCGCCGCGCCTCTCGATTTGCCCGCTCTCGACGCCAGGAGTCACCTTGGCCGCTGTTGACGCCCCTCGGGTGCGCCGCTCGTTCGCGCGCCTCGACAAGGTCCTCGATGTCCCCAACCTGATCGACATCCAGCGCCGGTCGTTCGACTGGCTCGTCGACCCCGTCAGCGGGGGGCTGCGCGAGACGATCGACGACATCTCGCCGATCGAGGACTACACCGGCCACCTCGCGGTCCAGTTCGGCGAGTTCGTCTTCGACGAGCCGTCGGCCTCGATCGAGGAGTGCCGCGAGAAGGACCTCACCTACAGCCGCCCGCTCACCGTCACGGTCGCGTTCATCAACCACGAGACCGGCGAGATCCGCGAGCAGTCGGTCTTCATGGGCGACTTCCCGTGGATGACCCAGCGCGGCACGTTCATCATCAACGGCACCGAGCGCGTCGTCGTCACGCAGCTCGTGCGCTCGCCGGGCGCCTACCTGATGGAGCCCAAGGACCGCGAGAAGCAGGTCTTCACCGCCAACCTCATGCCGGCCCGCGGCTCGTGGCTCGAGCTCGAGATCGACAAGAAGGGCAAGGTCTACGTCCGCATCGACCGCAAGCGCAAGCTGCCCGCCACGGTCCTGCTGCGCGCGATGGCCTACGACCCCGCCGTCGACGCCGACCGCGAGGAGACCGACGAGGACATCGCCCGCCTCGACCAGGAGCTGCTCGACCTGTTCGGCAACTCGCTGTACATGCGCAACACGATCGAGTCCGACCCCGAGGCGACCAAGACGAAGAAGGGCGCGCTCGTCGAGCTCTTCAAGAAGCAGCGCCCCGGCGAGCCGCCGAGCGTCGACGCCGCCTACGCGCTGCTCCAGCAGCTGTTCTTCGACCCCAAGCGCTACGACCTCACGCGCGTCGGCCGCTACAAGCTCAACAGCCGCCTCGGGCTCGACGTCGACCTCGACACGCGCACGCTGACGCACGACGACATCCACGCGCTCGTGCGCGAGCTGGTCTCGCTGCCGCGGATCCTCGGCATGCCCGAGGACGGCGAGGTCGAGATCAAGGACTACGCCGCCGAGGCCGTGTCGATGCCGCGCGAGCCCGTCGCGGAGCACCTCGACGAGTACGAGCACTTCGGCAATCGCCGCCTGCGGACGGTCGGCGAGCTGATCCAGGAGGCCTTCCGCATCGGCCTCTACCGCATGGAGCGCGTCGTCCGCGAGCGCCTCACCACCGAGGACGAGGACACGATCACCCCGCAGACGATCGTCAACATCCGCCCGGTCGTCGCCGCGCTCAAGGAGTTCTTCGGCTCCTCGCAGCTCTCGCAGTTCATGGACCAGACGAACTCGCTGGCCGGCCTGACCCACCGCCGCCGCCTGAGCGCGCTCGGCGCCGGCGGCCTGACCCGCGAGCGCGCGCCGATCGAGGTGCGCGACGTGCACCCGACCCACTACGGGCGCATGTGCCCGATCGAGACGCCGGAGGGCCCGAACATCGGCCTGATCGGCTCGCTGTCCAGCTACGCCGAGATCTCCGAGCACGGCTTCGTGACGACCCCGTACCGCGTCGTCAAGGACGGCGTCGTCGGCGACGAGATCGTCCACCTCGACGCCACCCAGGAGGAGGACAAGCTCGTCGCCCAGGCCAACTCGCCCGTCGACGAGAAGAGCGGCAAGCTCAAGGGCCCCGAGGTCCTGTGCCGCACGCAGGCCGGCCAGTACGTGACCGTCCCGCCCAAGGACGTCGACCTGATGGACGTCAGCCCCGACCAGATCTGGTCGGTCGCCACGGCGATGATCCCGTTCCTCGAGCACGACGACGCCAACCGCGCGCTGATGGGCTCGAACATGCAGCGCCAGGCGGTCCCGCTGCTGAAGACCGACGCCCCCGTCGTCGGCACCGGCATGGAGCGCCGCGCCGCGCTGGACACCGGCGACGTGCTGCTCGCCGCGCACGACGGCGAGGTCGCCTACGTCGACGCCGAGCAGATCGTCGTCGAGGGCAAGGACGGCAGGGACGTCTACGAGCTGGAGAAGTTCGCCCGCTCCAACCAGGGCACGCTGATCCACCAGAAGCCGCTGGTCCACAGCGGCCAGAAGGTCAAGCAGGGCGACCTGCTCGCCGACGGCTCCTCGACCGACCACGGCGAGATGGCGCTGGGCAAGAACCTGCGCGTCGCCTTCATGTCCTGGGAGGGCTACAACTTCGAGGACGCGATCATCCTCTCCAAGCGGCTGGTCCGCGACGACGAGCTCACCTCGATCCACATCGAGGAGTACGAGATCGACGCCCGCACGACCAAGCTCGGCGACGAGGAGATCACCCGCGACATCCCCAACCGCTCGGAGGAGTCGCTGCGCAACCTCGACGACCGCGGCATCGTCCGCGTCGGCGCCGAGGTCGGCTCGGGCGACCTGCTCGTCGGCAAGGTCACGCCCAAGGGCGAGACCGAGCTGACCGCCGAGGAGAAGCTGATCCGCGCGATCTTCAAGGAGAAGGCGCGCGAGGTCCGCGACACCTCGCTGAAGGTGCCCCACGGCGAGGGCGGCGTCGTCATCGACGTGATGACGTTCTCGCGCGAGAACGGCGACGACCTGCCGCCGGGGGTCAACGAGCTCGTGCGCGTGTTCGTCGCCAAGAAGCGCAAGATCTCCGAGGGCGACAAGCTCGCCGGCCGTCACGGCAACAAGGGCGTCATCTCGAAGATCGTCGACGAGCAGGACATGCCGTTCATGGAGGACGGCACGCCCGTCGACGTGATCCTCAACCCGCTCGGCGTGCCGAGCCGCATGAACGTCGGCCAGATCCTCGAGACGCACCTCGGCTGGGCCGCCGCGCACGGCTGGTACGACGACGGCAGCGAGGCGGTCAGGCTCGCGCCCGAGAGCGACCGCGGCGACGTGCGCGGCAAGGTCTACGTGTCGACGCCGGTGTTCGACGGCGCGACGGTCGAGGACGTCGACCAGGCGCTCGTGCGCTGGCAGGACGAGCACCAGGGCCGGATCCGCATGAGCATCGACAAGTCGCGGCCGGCCGGCACCCAGGCGAGCGGCAAGTTCACGCTCTTCAACGGCCGCACCGGCGAGCCGTTCGAGGAGCAGGTGACCGTCGGCTACATGTACATCCTCAAGCTGCTGCACCTGGTCGACGACAAGATCCACGCCCGCTCGACCGGCCCGTACTCGCTGGTCACCCAGCAGCCGCTGGGCGGCAAGGCGCAGTTCGGCGGCCAGCGCTTCGGCGAGATGGAGGTCTGGGCGCTCGAGGCCTACGGCGCCGCGTACACCCTCCAGGAGATGCTCACGATCAAGTCCGACGACACCGTCGGGCGCGTGAAGGCCTACGAGGCGATCGTCAAGGGCGAGAACATCGCCGAGCCGTCGATCCCCGAGTCGTTCAAGGTGCTGCTCAAGGAGATGCAGTCGCTGGCGCTCGACGTCAACGTGGTCTCCGAGGAGGGCACGCGCACCGAGATGCGCGACGAGGACGACGACCTGCTGCGCGCGGCCGAGGAGCTGGGCATCGACCTGTCGGGCGTGCGCGCCGCGACGGGCGACGTCTCCGACGTGCCCGAGGACGAGCAGCTGGCCAGCGAGGACGACACCGACGTCGGCGAGGCCGACGGCGAGGACGGGGGCGCCGCCCCGGACCTCGACGCCGACGACATCGACATCGACGCCGACGTCGACATCGCCGACCTTTCCGACGACGAGTAAGCAGGGGAGGTCACCAGATGACCTCCATCACAAGGGGGAGACCCCCTTACGCGACCGCCTTCGGCGCTCGCTAACCCCAGTCAGAGGATTCTCCGTGATCGACATCAACAATTTTGACGCGATTGAAATCGGCCTGGCGTCGTCCA
>DASZVK010000177.1:0-6767 GCA_035547175.1 Solirubrobacteraceae bacterium | reverse complement strand
GCAGCGCGCGCAGCGCCGTCTGCTCGTCGGGGTAGGACCAGTCCAGGGCGACCTCGCGCTCGCCCGCGGGCGCCAGGCCCGCCTCCCGCAGCGCCGCCTCCAGCGCCCCCGGGTCCGACAGCGAGTAGGGCGCGTAGCCGTCCGGCTCGGCCTCCGCGACGAGCGCCTTCATCGCCAGGTGCAGGACGGTCCCCTCGTTGTGCTCGGGCTCGGCGAAGCCGGCCACGGCCAGCCGGCCGCCCGGGGCCAGCACGCGCGCCGCCTCGGCGATCGCCGCCGGCGGGTCGGCCGCGAAGGCGAACGCGTTGAAGCCGGTGACGACGTCGAACGCGCCGTCCGCGAACGGCAGCGCCGCCATGTCGGCCTCGCGCAGGTCGCCGTCGGGCACGCGCTCGCGGGCGATCGCCAGCAGCTCCGGCGTGACGTCGACGCCGGCGACGCGCGCGCCCCGCCGCGCCGCCATTCGCGCGGCGTAGCCAGAGCCGCAGGCGACGTCGAGCAGGCGCGTGCCGGCGCCGACGGCGGCGGCGTCGAGCACCGCCGCGAACAGCGGCTCGTTCTGCGGCTCGGCGATCTCGGCCCAGTCGCGCGGGGCCGCGCTCCACAGCGCGCGCTGCTCGGCTGCCTGGCCGGCGCCGGTCACGCCACGGCCGCCGCCGGCCTGATGTTCTGGTTGAGCCGGAAGACGTTGTCGGGGTCGTAGGCCGCCTTGACCTCCGCCAGCCGCTCGAGCATCGCGCCGTACGCCGTCCCGGCGGCGTCGGCCTCGTCGTCCTCCATGAAGTTGGAGTACGCGCCGCCGCCGAGGTGCGGCTCGAGCGCGGCGAGCGTGCCCCGGCACCAGGCGATCTCGCGGTCGTCGTCGGCGGCCTCGCGCCATTGCGCCGGGACGTTGACGAGCCAGCGCGCGCCGCGGTGGGGGAAGGCCGTGGCGTCGGGCGCGACGCGGTCGATCGCGCCGCCGGTCGACAGCACCTCGATCACCGACATGTCCGAGCCGACGAGCGCGCCGCGCTCGACCAGCGTCTCGACCATCGGCTCGGTCAGCTCGTCGGCGAAGCCCGCCTTGACGTACGCGCGCAGCGTGCCGGGCGCGAGCAGTTCGTCGGTGACGGTTTGCATCGCCAGGTACGGGACGTCGTCGACCGACGCGCCCGGCGGGTCCAGCTCGGCGCGGATCCCCTCCAGCAGCGCGCGGCCCTCGGCGGCGTCGCCCGACCACTCGATCAGCGACATGATCCCGGCGCGTCCCTCCAGCTCGGGCGGCACGAACGGCGCGATCGGGGGCGGCTTGCGCAGGAACGACGTCCACAGCAGGGCGTCGGGCGCGCCCGCGCCGGCCATCGTCCGCTCGGCGGCGCGCAGCACGTCGGCGGCGCGCTCGAGCGGGTGCATGCAGCCGAGCACGACCAGCGTGGTCAGCGGATGGGCGCGGAACAGGAGCTCGGTCACGACGCCGAAGTTGCCGCCGCCGCCGCGCAGGCCCCAGAACAGGTCGGGGCGCTCGTCCTCGCCGGCGCGCACGACGCGGCCGTCGGCGAGCACGACCTCGGCCTCCAGCAGCGAGTCGACGGTGAGGCCGAAGCGGCGCATCAGCCGGCCGACGCCGCCGCCGAGCGTGAGCCCGCCGACGCCGGTGTGCGAGACGACGCCGACCGGGACGACGAGGCCGTGCGCCTGCGCCGCCGCGTCTACGGCGCCCAGCGCGGCGCCGCCCTGCACGCGCACGGTCCTCGCCGCGGGGTCGACCTCGACGGCGCCCATCGGGCGCAGGTCGATCACGAGGCCGCCGTCGACCGTGCCGTGGCCGGGCAGCGAGTGGCCGCCGCAGCGCACGGCGATCGGCAGGCCGCGGCGGCGCGCGTGCGCGATCGCGGCGGCGACGTCGTGCGCCGAGGCGCAGCGCGCGACGACGGCGGGCCGCCGGTCGTGGAGCACGTTCCACACCGCGCGCGCCTCGTCGTAGCGGGCGTCGCCCGGCGTCAGGGCCTCGCCGGCGAAGCCCTCGATCTCCTCGTCGCGCATCGCGCCTCGCATCCGTGTCCGGTAGCATTGCATACGTATAAACGAGCGTGGAGGAAAGTCATGGCCCTGTCGTTGCTGTCACAGCTCGCCCACGTCGAGCTGACGACCCCGAAGCCCGAGGAGTCGCTTCGCTTCTGGACCCAGGTCGTCGGCCTCGAGGAGACCTCGCGCGAGGGCCGGTCGGTCTACCTGCGCGGCTGGGGCGACCGCTTCCACCACACGCTGCAGCTCACCGAGGGCCCGCAGGCGGGCCTCGGCCACATCGGCTGGCGCGCCGCGGGCGAGGAGGAGCTCGAGGCGGCGGTCAAGCGCCTCGAGGACGCCGGCGCCGGCGAGGGCTGGCTCGAGGGCTCCGTCGGCCACGGCCGCGCGTTCCGCTACCGCTCGCCGGGCGGGCACCTGCACGAGGTCTTCTGGGAGGTCGAGCGCTACGTGCCGCCGGCCGGGATGGAGTCGCCGTTCCCCAATCGCCCGCAGCGCTACGTGCCGCGCGGGATCGCGGCGCGCTGCATCGACCACGTCACGATCTGCGCGGCCGACCCCAGCGGCGACAGCGAGTGGTACCGCGACACGCTCGGCCACCGCTTCATGGAGTACACGACGATCCCCGACCGGCCCGACTTCCCGGTCTTCTGCATGACCACCGTGTGCGAGCGCGCGCACGACCTCGGCATCGTCTGGGACCCGACCCCGGTCCCGGGGCGCATCAACCACTTCGCCTACTTCGTCGACTCGCGCGAGGAGCTGCTGCGCGCCGCCGACGTGTTCCTCAACCAGGACGTGGCGATCGAGTTCGGCCCCGGCAAGCACGGCATGGGCGAGCAGGACTACCTCTACGTGCGCGAGCCCTCGGGCCTGCGCGTGGAGATCAACGCGGGCGGCTATCGCAACTACGAGCCCGACTTCGAGACGGTGCGCTACGAGCCGCAGGCCGGCTCCAACGTCTTCTACCGGAACCTCTCGATGCCGCACTCGATGTTCGAGTCGTTCCCGCCCGTGGAGATGACCCAGCAGTCCCAGCAGCAGGCCGAGGACGCGACCGGGCTGTTCGTATGAGGCCCGAAGCCGAGGCGGGCTCGCTCGCCTGGGGCAAGCAGTGGCTGCTGACGCGGCTCGACGCGGGCCTGCACCCGCTCGAGGGCCTCGAGCCCGAGGCGGCGCGGCGGACGGTGGAGGGCCTGGAGGGCCTGGAGCCCGAGCCGTGGACGGCGGCCTGGGGCGGGCTCGCCGAGGAGTTCGCGGCGCGCGCGCAGGCCGCCGCCGGCCGTGACGAGCGGCGTCATCTCTGGACGCAGGCCTACCGCGCGGCGTTCCTCGGCCGCTACCCGGTGCCCAACCACCCGCTCAAGGAGCGCCAGTACGAGCGCGCGCGCGAGTACTTCGTCGAGGCCACGGCGCTCGAGGACCCGCCGCTGGAGGTCGTCGAGCTGCCGTTCGCGGGACGACCGGGCGACGGCGACCGGCTGCGCTTCTACCTCACCAAGCCCGAGTCGGCGCCCGCCGGGCCGCTGGCGGTCGCGATGGTCTGGGCGGGCATCGACACCTGGAAGGAGGAGATGCACGAGCGCCTCGGCGCGCTGATGCGCGCGCGCGGCCTCGCCGTGCTGCTCGTCGACATGCCCGGGGTCGGCGAGTCGCCGGTGCTGGCGAGCGCCGACGCCGAGCGCCAGTGGACGCCGATCCTCGACTGGATCGCCACGCGGGCGGACCTCGACGCGACGCGCTGCGCGGCCGTCGGCGGCTCCTACGGCGGCTACTGGGCGATGAAGCTCGCCCACACGCACAGGGACCGCCTGCGCTGCGCCGTCAACTGGGGCGGCGGGGTGCACATCACCTTCACGCCCGAGTGGCAGGAGCGCTCGCGCAACGCCAGCTCGTACCTGATGGACCTGATGGAGGCGCGCGCGCGGATCTTCGGCGGGCGGACGTTCGAGGACTACGTCGCCCGCTGCCGGGAGCTGTCGCTGCTCGACCAGGGCTGGCTCGACCGGCCGTCGGCGCCGACGCTGCTGGTCAACGGCCGCGACGACCTGCAGAACTCGATCGACGACTTCTACCTGAGCCTCGACCACGGCGACCCCAAGTGCGTGCGCGTCTTCG
Organism: Solirubrobacteraceae bacterium; assembly: GCA_035547175.1. GTDB lineage: Bacteria > Actinomycetota > Thermoleophilia > Solirubrobacterales > Solirubrobacteraceae > BP-464. The sequence goes on along the minus strand of DASZVK010000177.1, from coordinate 2,642 downwards.
ACGGCGGGCACATGGGCGAGGGCCCGGTCGCCCCGACGATCGTCGACTGGGTTGCGCGCCAGCTCGGCGTCGGCTAGCCCGGTCGCCGCTCCCGTCAGACGGCGAGCGCCGACTCGCGGTGAGCGCGCATCGTCTCGAGGCCGTCCTCGCCGGGCTGGCGGCCGAAGCCGCAGTACATGGCGACGCCGAAGTCGTCGAGGTGGCGCCTGGCGGTGGCGTGGCGGCGCCGCACGCCCGGCACGCCGTCGAGCGGCAGGATGATCCCGAGGTAGGGCCGCGCGTCCCCGACGTCGAGGTCGCGCAGCGGCGCGAAGAAGCGATCGTCCTCGCTGCGCAGGTAGCGCGGGCCGGCCATGTGCAGCCAGTCGACCGGGCGGCCCGACTCGGCGGCCGCGTGGTTGGCCATCCGCACGAGCACGCCGTAGTCGCGCGCCTCGTACATCGGCCACTCGGGGAACGTGCCGTAGCAGAGGTGGTAGCCCATCAGCGCCTCCTCGGGGACCAGCGGGCCGAGCCGCCGCACCGGTCCGGCGAAGCGCTCCCAGGCCGCCTGCTCGTCGCCGCTCGTCCACGCCAGGACGCGCTCGATGTCCTGCGTCTCGTACGCGCAGTCCCACTGGATCGCGAGGTCCGCGGCCGGGACGGCGTCCAGCAGGCGCGGCAGCTCGCGGGCGATCAGCTCCTCGAAGGCGCGCTCGGCGATCGGGTAGTCGTGGGCGAAGTCGGCCTTGAAGGCGTTCATCGCGCTGGCCGGGAACGGCAGGCCGACCTGGAAGCGCATCCCGGCGGGGACGACGCCCTCGTCGCGCAGGGCGCGGAACGTGGCGTAGGACTCGATCGCGTCGTCGATCCGCGGCCACGACCCGAAGCGGATCTCCTCGACGCCCTCGCGCACGGAGAAGATCGGCGTCTCGTAGGCGTGGCGCGGCAGCCCGGTCGGCGACGCCGTCTCCTCGACGACGACGATGCCCTCGGCGGGCCGCGCGAGGCGCTCGCGCTCGTAGCTCACCCAGCCGGCGCGCGCGCCGGTCTCGCCGTCGGGCAGCGCGAAGACGAGGTCGCCGAACAGCTCGGCGCCGCGCCGGAACGCCTCCTCGGCCGAGGCGACGGGGAGGCTGCCGACCAGCAGCAGCCGGCTCGTCACGCGGGCGCTCATCGCTCGCCCTCGTCGGGCCCGTGGCTCATCAGGCGCTCGACGGCGTCGGCGGGCAGCAGCTCCAGCAGCTCGCGGCTGAACGTCGCGTCGATCAGGATGAAGGCCATCCGCGCGACGGCGTCGGAGCGGTTGGCCCAGGCGTGGTCGGTGCCGCGCTGGACGACGACGTCGCCGGGCGCGAGTTCGACCTCGGCGCCGTCGTCGAGGATCAGCACCATCTCGCCGTCGAGCACGATCCCGTAGTCGATCGTCTCGGTGCGGTGCATCGGCGTCTGGCGGGTGGTGCCGGGCACGAGGTGGCCGGGCTGGAACTCGTTGATGCGGATCTTCGTGCCGCCGGGCTCGGGCGGGACGCGCAGCGTGCGCTGCGTCGGCTCCGACGGCTCGGCCGGCAGGATCGGCGCCGGCGTCGCGTCCGTGCTCCAGATCTCGAAGAACGCCGCGCCCTCCTGCTCGAGGATGCGGTACTGGGGGATCTCGCCGTCGGACAGGACGACCGAGCGGCCGTCGGCGTCGTGGCCGGTGACGACGCGGCGGGGAACGCGCCAGGTCTCGCTCATCGGGTCTCCTCCGGAGTCGGGGTGAGGGCGGCGCCGGGCAGCACGACCGACCAGCCGCCGTCGACCACGACGTTGGCGCCGGTGACGTAGGCGGCCTCGTCGGAGGCCAGGAAGACGGCGACGTTGACGACGTCCTGCGGCGTGCCCAGGCGCCCGAGCGGGATCGCGCGCGCGATCTCGCGCATCGGGTGGTCGGGCGCGAGCAGGTTCTCCTGCGCGCCCTCGGTGGCGATCATCCCCGGGCTGATGCAGTTGGCGGTGATGCCGTGCGGCGCGCCCTCGGCGGCGAGCTGGCGCGTGATCGCGATGACGCCGCCCTTCGACGCCGTGTGGGCGACGCGCCGGTTGGTCATCGAGCCGGTCATGCCGGCCGTCGAGCCGATCGTGACGATCGTCCCGCGCGAGGCCTTCAGGTGCGGCCAGGCGTGCTTGGCGCAGAGGAACACGGAGTCGATCTCGGCCGCCATCGTGAAGCGCCAGTCCTCGAGGCTCTGCTCGTCGACCGGCGCGAAGCGCACCGCGCCCGCGTTGGCGTAGAGGACGTCGATGCGGCCGTGGTCGCGCACGGCGCCGTCGACCCAGGCGGCGACCGACGCCTCGTCGGTGACGTCGAGGTGCGGCGTGCGCTCGTCGGCCAGCACGTCGCCGCCGACGACGACCGCGCCCTCGGCCTCGAAGCGCTCGAGCGCCGCTCGCCCCTGGCCGCGGGCGGTTCCGGAGATCAGCGCGACCTTGCCCTCGAGGCGGCCGAGGGGCCCGCCGGCGGGAGCGGTCATCGCTGCTCGCCGCGCACGGCGTCGTTGAGGTACTTCGCGGACCCGCTCGTGAGCTGGCCGCCGTCGACCGGGATCTCGGCGCCGCTGACGAACGACGACTCGTCGGACATCAGGAAGACCATCAGCGCGGCGACCTCCTCGGGCTGCCCG
>DASZVK010000176.1:0-1815 GCA_035547175.1 Solirubrobacteraceae bacterium | reverse complement strand
GGCGATCGCCGGCGAGCTGGACGCGTCCTGGGACGCGCTGTTGCTCGCCGCCGACGACGCGGCGCGGGCCGCGACGGCCCGCCGGGCGTCCTAGCCGCCCGCCGACTGCTGCGTGCGCCAGGCGATCAGCCGCCGGCCGAGCGCGGGCGAGACGCTCGAGGCGAGCTGCGCCGCCTCGGCCTCCGCCTCGTCCTCGGGCAGGCCGAGGACGTCGTGGGCGAGCACCTTGGCCGCGGCGCGACGCGAGGTGAGCACGAGCGCCGCGCTCGTCCCCTGCGGGGTGAGCACGAGCTGCTTGGGCTCGATCAGGTCCAGCTTGCGCAGCTTGCGGACCATCTCCAGCGTCGTCGGCTGGGACACCTCGAGGGCCCGCGCGACCTGCGCCTGGGACGGCACGTGGCCTTCCTTGGAGAGGTCACGGACGGTCAGCAGGTAGCGCGCCTCGCCGGGCGTCAGCTCCATGCACGGGTGCTCGTCGGAGTGCCGCGCCGGGCCGCTCACTCGAACTCCCGCAGGAAGCGCTCGAAGCGCCGGAGGTGGCCCTCCTCGTCGCGGAGGATGTCGATGACCATGTCCTGCGTGGCCCAGTCGACGCCGTCGCAGACCTCGATGATCCGGTTGTAGTGGGCGATCGCGCCGGCCTCCGCCTCGATCACGCCGTTGATGACCGTCTTGACGTCGGCCGGGTCGGCGGGCGGCTGGAGGTAGGACTGCTCGGCGGCGAAGTCGAGCGAGCCGGGCGGCGTGCCGTAGAGCTCCTTGATGCGGCCGGCGAACTTGCGGGCGTGGCCGAGCTCCTCCTCGACCTCCTCGTCGAGGATCTCGGCGATCTCCTCGGCGCGGATGCCGTCGAGGTTCTTCCCGTTGGCGAGATAGCTCATGACCGTCTCGACCTCCATCCAGTACGCCTTGGTCAGGAGCTCGACGATCTCCTCGCGCTTGGCGGCGTTCGCGTCGGAGAGGATCCCTGCATCGGCATGGCGCGTGGTTGTCATGCCGGACACTATAGCAAGTCTCTCAAAAGAACGATAGGTGTGTGGTAATCTTCAGCTCGCAATGATGGAGACGGCCGAGGAGACCCTGTCGCGCGCACTGCGGGAGCGCGGCCAGCGCGTGACCCCGCAGCGGCTGGGCATCGCCCGCCTGCTCGCCGAGCGCCCGGGCCACGCGACGGTCGAGCGCGTCCACGAGGACCTGCGCGAGCGCCTGCCGGGCGTCTCGCTGCCGACCGTCTACGCGACGCTCGAGCTGCTCGACGAGCTCGGCCTGGTCCGCCGCATCCCGACCGAAGGAGGCGCGCTCGTGTACGACACCCGTACGCACGACCACCACCACCTGGTCTGCAAGCGCTGTGGCGCGATCGCCGACGTCGACGCGCCCGTCGACCGCCGGCAGGTGCTCGCCGCGGCGGCCGCCTCAGGCTTCGCCGCGGACGACGCCCCGGTCGTCGTCCGGGGCCTCTGCGCCGTCTGCGCCGCCGAGGCCGACGCGCGCTAGCCAGGTCGCGAATGCGCCCTCGGGCGTCGCGAGCCACGCATGCAGGTCGCGCTCGAAGCGCGACCACCTGCGGGCACGCGCGCCCGCCCGCGGGAAGCTCGTCTGCTCGTCGACCGGCGCCATCGCCTCTTAGGCTAGCCTAACCCGGCCTCCGGCGCCGATCCGATGCACGAGGAAGCCGCAGTCTCCGCTCGCGATCCGCGCGTCGTCCGCGCCGTCCGGCTGCTCGCGCGCGACGTCGACGACGAGCTCGTCGCGCTCGACGGGCCCGAGCTGATCGACCAGGCGATCGCCGAGGGCCTCGTGCTCCGCTACGTC
>DASZVK010000175.1:0-8513 GCA_035547175.1 Solirubrobacteraceae bacterium | reverse complement strand
GACCGCCACCCGGCGGCGGGCGCCGGCGTCGACCGCCTGCGCGACGTGCTCGTCCCGCTCCAGGGCCTGGCGCTGCCCGCCGAGGTCTGGGAGCGCGACGTGCTGCCGCGCCGCGTCGGCGCCTACTCGCCGACGTGGCTGGACCAGCTCTGCGCGAGCGGCGAGCTCGTCTGGGTCGGCGCCGGCGCGCTCGGCCGCAACGGCGGCCGCGTCGCCCTGTACTTCCGCGAGGACGCCGAGGTGATCGGCCCGCCGGGTGCGTGGGCCCGACTTCCCGAGCGTCCGGGCCAGCCCGAGCACGAGGCGCTGCGCGAGCGGCTGGCCGCCGCGCCGTGCTTCTTCACCGACCTGCTCGCCGCGCTGGACCTCGCCCCCGAGCAGCTCCAGGAGGCGCTCTGGGACCTCGTCTGGGCGGGCGAGGTGACCAACGACGCGTGGGCGCCGCTGCGCGCGCCGCGCCTCACGCTCGCCCGCGCCGCCGCCTCCCCCGGCCGTGGGCCGGCGAACCCGCGCATGCGGCGGTTCCGCCGGCCCACGGGCGGCGGGGCGCGCGGACCGGTCCAGGGCCGCTGGTCGCTCGTCGCCTCGATCTTCCGCGCCGAGCCCGCGCCCGACCAGCGCCGGCGCACGCTGGCCGAGCTGCTGCTCGAGCGCTACGGGATCGTCACGCGCGAGCACGTCCTCGCCGAGGGCGTCCCGGGCGGCTTCGCGCTGCTCTACGACAGCTTCGCCGCGCTGGAGACGCTCGGCGTCTGCCGGCGCGGCTACTTCGTCGAGGGGCTCGGCGGCGCGCAGTTCGCGCTGCCGGGCGCGGTCGAGCGGCTGCGCGCGCAGCGCGAGGACGAGCAGGCGCCGCCGCTCGTGCTCGCCGCCACCGACCCGGCCCAGCCGTACGGCGCCGTGCTGCCGTGGCCGAGGCGCGAGGACGACGGCGTCGGCCGGCGCCCGCAGCGCGTCGCCGGCGCGTACGTCGTGCTCGTCGGCGCCGAGCCGGTCCTGTACGTCGAGCGCGGCGGCCGCGGCCTGTTGACGCTCGCCGACGCCGGCGACCCGCGGATGCGCCCGGCGCTCGGGGCGCTGGCCGCGTTCGTGACCGGCGGGATGGGCGGGCGTGGGCTGCGGCTGTCGCTGGAGCGCGTCGACGGCGAGCCCGTCGCCGACTCGCCGCTGGAGGCGATGCTGGTCGAGGTCGGCTTCCGCTCCGGTCCCCGCAAGATGACGCTGAGCGCATGACCGACGCGCGCGAGATCCGCGCCGCCGGCGGGGTCGTCGTGCGCGACGGGCGCGTCGCCGTCGTGCACCGCCCGCACCACCGCGACTGGTCGCTGCCGAAGGGCAAGGTCGACGAGGGCGAGTCGTGGGAGGACGCCGCGCTGCGCGAGGTGCACGAGGAGTGCGGCCTGCGCTGCGCGCTCGGCGAGGAGCTGCCGGCCTCCGAGTACGAGGCCGACGGCCGGCCCAAGCGCGTGCGCTGGTGGCTGATGTCCGTGCTCGCCAACGACGGCTTCGTGCCCTCGGGCGAGGTCGACGAGCTGCGCTGGGCGACGCCCGCCGAGGCGCGCGCGCTGCTGACCTACGAGGCCGACCGCGCGCTCGTGGCCCGTCTCTCCTAGCCGCTACGCCGTCTTCTTGCCCGGGTTGAACAGGCCCTTGGGGTCGAGCGTGCGCTTGATCTCCTCGTGCAGGCGCACGGCGGCGGGCGCCCACTGCCGCGACAGCCAGCCGCGCTTGAGCCAGCCGATGCCGTGCTCGCCGGTGATCGTGCCGCCCATCTCGATCGCGATCGCGAAGAGGTCCTCGGCGGCCGCCTCCGCGGCGGCGCGCCCGCCGGGCGCCGCGGGGTCGAAGACGAACGACGTGTGCAGGTTGCCGTCCCCGGCGTGGCCCCACGAGCAGGCGTCGATCCCGTGCGCGGCGCCGAGCGCGACCGAGCGCTCGATCGCCTCGGCGAGCCGGTCGAGCGGCACGGCGACGTCCTCGGAGATCCGCCCGCCGTGCCAGCCGTCGACCGCGAGGCCGACGCCGTCGCGCCAGCGCCACAGCTCGGTCGGGTCCGGCCGCGACGCCGTCTCGCCGAGCGCCTCGAGCAGCTCGGCGACGTCCTCCTCGCGCGTGTCGACCTCGCACAGCAGCGCCATCCCCGTCCCCTCGGGGACGTCGAACGGCGCGCCCGCGGCGACCGCCAGCGTGTTGCCGTCGAGGTAGTCGACCACCGACGGCACGACGCCCGACGCGAGCACGCGCTCGATCGCCTCGACGCCCTCGGCCACCGACGGGTAGGTCGCAGCCAGCGCGATCTCGACCGGCGGCGCCGGCGTCAGGCGCAGCCACGCCGCGGTGACGATCCCGAGCGTGCCCTCGCTGCCGACGAACAGCGACCGCAGGTCGTAGCCGGCGACGTCCTTGCGCGTCGGCCCGCCCAGGCGCACGAGCTCGCCGGGGGCGACGACGACCTCCAGCCCCGTGACCCACTTGACCATCGAGCCGTGCTTGAAGGTGTGCGGCCCGCCGGCGTTGGTGGCGACGTTGCCGCCGATCTGCGACTGCTCCGACCCGCCCGGGTCGACCGGGAACAGCAGGCCGTTCTCGCGCGCGAGCCGCTGCATCGTGCGCGTCGTCAGGCCCGCCTCGACCTCGATCCGCCACAGCAGCGGGTTAAACGACCGCACCCGGCTCATCCGCTCCAGCGAGATCACGACGCCGCCGTCGACCGGCACCGCGCCGCCCGCCAGCCCGGTGCCGCCGCCGCGCGGCACCATCGCCACGTCGTGCGCGTAGCACCAGGCGACGACCGCCGCGACCTCGTCCGCCGTGCCCGGGAAGACGACCAGGTCGGCGTGCCCGGCCATGCCGGACACGGCCGTCTGGTCGACGAGCAGGTGCGCCTCGGGCTCGCGCACGTGCTCGGAGCCGACGATCGCGGCGAGCTCCTCACGCATCCCCCGGCACCCTACCCTCGGTCGCGCATGCCCGAGGGGGACACGATCCACCACGCGGCGCGCCGCATCCGGCCGGTGCTCGAGGGCCGCGTGCCCGACGCGATCGAGACGCCGCACCCGCGCCTGCAGGGCGACCGCTGGCCGCAGCGGCTCGCCGGCCGCGCGGTGACCGACGTCAGCGCCCGCGGCAAGCACCTGCTGCTGCGCTTCGAGGGCGGGCTGGCGATCCACTCGCACCTGCGGATGACCGGCGCCTGGGCCGTCCACCTGCCCGGCGAGCGGCCGCGGCGCGGCGCGCATCGCGCGTGGCTGCGCCTGCGCTCGGGCGACGCCGAGGTCGTGCAGTTCGACGGCCCCGTGCTCGAGCTGCTCACCGAGGCGCGCCTGCGCCTGGACCCGCGCCTGACCGGCCTCGGCCCCGACATCCTCGACGACGAGCTCGACCTGCCGGAGGTGCTGCGCCGGCTGCGCGCCGACGACCCGACGCGCCCGATCGGCGACGCCCTGCTCGACCAGCGCACGATCGCCGGCATCGGCAACATGTGGAAGTGCGAGGGCTGCTTCCTCGCGCGCGTCGATCCGTGGCGGCCGACGGGCGAGGTCGGCGACGAGGAGGTCGCGCGGATCGTCGAGCTGACGCGCCCCGGGATGCTGCAGTCGGCCCGCGACGGCCGCCAGGACCGCCATCGCGTCGTCTACGGCGCCGCCGGGCGGCCGTGCCCGCGTTGCGGCGAGATCGTGCGACGGCGCGGCCAGGGCGACGGCAACCGCCCGACCTTCTGGTGCCCGGGCTGCCAGGCGTGAGCGCCCGGCCCGCCAGGCGTCGTGGGCGCTCAGCCCATCACGCAGACGGCGGCGCTGTAGCCCTGCGGGTCGGCGCCCGCGGCGCTGCGATGGCCCGAGGTCGTCGCACGGCGCATGCGGCGCAGGACGGCGCCGGCGGCGTCGCGCCACTCGAACGTCACGAGGCCGCGCAGCTCGAACGTGTGCCGGGCCGGCGGCGCGAGCACGAACAGCCGACCCGTCTCGCGCACCTTCGCCTTCGCGGCGCCGATCGCGACGAAGCCGGAGTCGCCGCCCGGCCCGAGCGCCTTCCAGGTCCCGTCGCGCTGGAGGTACTGGACCTGGAAGCGCACGAACATGCCGTCGCTCGCCGAGCCGTCGCCCGGCATCGAGGCGCGGATGCCGAGCGTGTCCGGGTGGTCGGGCGTGTCGCAGACGTTGAGCGTCGCCCACAGCGCCGCCGACTGCGTCGCGCCGAGCGGAGCGGGGTCCGCGGCCGAGGCGGCCGTCGCCGTCGCCGCGATGGCGGCGAGCACGAGGCCGGCGAGCGAGACGAGCGGGCGATCGAGCATGGGATCTGTGCAGAGGAACACGCGACGCGGCCGTTCGACTCGCGCCGACGAGGTGTGATACTCGCGCAATGGCGGCGACCGAGCGGGAGTTCAGCGCCGGCGGCGTGGTCGTGCGCGACGGTGAGGTCGCCGTGATCGTGCCGACGCGCCGCGACCGCCAGGGCCGCAAGGTGCTCGCGCTGCCCAAGGGCCACCCCGAGGCCGGCGAGTCGGGCGCCGACGCGGCGGCGCGCGAGATCCGCGAGGAGACCGGCATCGAGGCGCGGCTCGTCGACAAGCTCGGCGACGTGCGCTACTTCTACCAGCGCGGCGGCCGGCGGATCGCGAAGGTCGTCTCCTTCTTCCTGTTCGAGTACGCCGGCGGCGACGTCGCCGACCACGACTTCGAGGTCGAGGCGGTCCACTGGATGCCGTTCGAGCAGGCCGAGCGCAAGCTGACCTACCGTGGCGAGCGCGACGTCGTGGCGCTCGCTAAGGTCCACCCCGCGTGCAGGTCCTGAACTTCTACTCGACGATCTTCGCCGACCAGCTCAAGCGCGGCCGCAAGACGGCCACGATCCGGCTCGGCGACAAGTCGCACAAGTACCGCAAGAACCAGGCCGTGCTCGTGACGATCGGCTACCAGCACTCGCCGCGCGAGAAGATCTTCGAGGCCGTGATCGACCAGGTCGAGGTCAAGCGCTTCAAGGACCTCTCGCCGCGCGACATCGAGCACGACAACCCCGAGTTCCGCCGCCACGACGAGATGCAGAGCTTCCTCGAGCAGATCTACGGCCGGCCCGTCTCCGAGGACGACATCGTCACGGTCGTGCGCTTCAGCCAGATCGTCGAGCGCCCCGAGCAGTACACCGACCGCCGCCTGGGCATCGGCGGGGCGCAGAACTAGCCGCGCGCCCGCGCCCCCCGCCGGGAATCTGGCACTCCCACGAGGCGAGTGCCAATTCGGGCCTTGACAGTCCCCTGACTGCGCCTATACTCCGGCCACGGCTGGCACTCTCATGCATGGAGTGCCAAGCAAGTCTCAATTCCCCACTTCGCTCAGACGGAGGAACACATGAAGCTCAAGCCTTTGGGCGATCGGCTCATCGTGCGGGCGATCGAGGAGGAGGAGACCACGGCCAGCGGCCTGGTCCTCCCCGACACCGCGAAGGAGAAGCCGCAGAAGGGCGAGGTCCTCGCCGCCGGCGACGGCAAGATCAACGAGGACACCGGCAAGCGGACGCCGCTGGACGTCGCCAAGGGCGACACCGTGCTGTACAGCAAGTACGGCGGCACCGAGATCAAGATCGACGGCGAGGAGCTGCTCGTGCTGCGCGAGTCCGACGTCCTGGCCAAGGTGGAGGGCTAGTCAGCATGGCTCACAAGGAGATCAAGTACGACGCGGCGGCCCGCAAGTCGCTGGAGGCAGGCGTCGACGCCGTCGCCAACGCGGTCAAGGTCACGCTCGGCCCGAAGGGCCGCTACGTGGTCCTCGACAAGAAGTTCGGCGCGCCGACGATCACCAACGACGGCGTCACCATCGCCCGCGAGATCGAGGTCGAGGACGTCTTCGAGAACCAGGGCGCCCAGCTCGTCCGCGAGGTCGCCACGGCGACCAACGACGTCGCCGGCGACGGCACGACGACGGCGACGGTGCTCGCCCAGGCGATCGTCCGCCAGGGCCTCAAGAACGTCGCCGCCGGCGCGAACCCGCTGGCGCTCAAGCGCGGCATCGAGCGCGCCGTCGACGCCGTCGTGGAGAACATCCACCAGCAGGCCAAGGAGGTCTCCGGCAAGGACCAGATCGCCCGCGTGGCGACGATCTCGGCCGGCGACGAGGAGATCGGCGACGTGATCGCCGACGCGATCGAGAAGGTCGGCAAGGACGGCGTCGTCAACGTCGAGGAGGGCCAGACGTTCGGCATGGACCTCGAGTTCACCGAGGGCATGCAGTTCGACAAGGGCTACATCTCGCCCTACATGGTCACCGACCAGGACCGCATGGAGGCCGTCCTCGAGGACCCGTACATCCTCATCGCCAACCAGAAGATCGGCTCGGTCCGCGACGTGCTGCCCGTGCTGGAGCAGGTCATCCAGTCCGGCAAGCCGATCCTGGTGATCGCCGAGGACGTCGAGGGCGAGTCGCTGGCCACGCTCGTGGTCAACAAGCTGCGCGGGACGTTCACCGGCGTGGCCGTCAAGGCCCCCGGCTTCGGCGACCGCCGCAAGCACATGCTCGAGGACATCGCCATCCTCACCGGCGGCGAGGTCATCACCGAGGAGATGGGCCTCAAGCTCGAGAACACCCAGCTCTCGCAGCTCGGCCGCGCCCGTCGCGTCGTGGTGTCCAAGGACACGACGACGATCGTCGACGGCGCCGGCGACGCGGACGCGATCCGCGGCCGCATCAACCAGATCAAGGGCGAGATCGAGACGACCGACTCCGACTTCGACCGCGAGAAGCTCCAGGAGCGCCTCGCCAAGCTGTCGGGCGGCGTCGCCGTGGTCAAGGTCGGCGCGGCCACCGAGACCGAGATGAAGGAGAAGAAGCACCGCGTCGAGGACGCGCTCCAGGCGACCCGCGCGGCGCTCGAGGAGGGCATCGTCCCCGGCGGCGGCGTGGCGCTCCTGCAGGCCTCGGCCGCGATCAAGGAGGACACGTTCGAGGACGACGAGCGCACCGGTGCCCGCATCGTCCTGCGCGCGCTCGAGGAGCCGCTCCGCCAGATCGCGGAGAACGCCGGCCTCGAGGGCAGCGTCGTGGTCAACGACGTCCGCAAGGCGAAGAAGGGCCACGGCCTGAACGCCGCTACGGACGAGATCGTCGACCTCGTCGCCGAGGGCGTCATCGACCCGGCGATGGTCACGCGCTCGGCGCTGCAGAACGCCGCGTCGATCGCGAAGAACATCCTCACCACGGAGGCGATCGTCGCCGAGGTGCCCGAGAAGGACGCCGGCGGCATGCCCGGCGGCATGCCCGACATGGGCGGCATGATGTAGCCATCGGGGCGACGTCGCGCGGAGCTCGCCCGAGAGGGCGGGCGAGCGCGACACCCGTTTCGCACGTGGGCCCGGCAGACGCCGGGCCCACGGCGTTAAATGCCGACCATGAGCCACACGATCAGGAACCTGCGCGAGGTCGAGGACGTCGCGCCGAAGTTCGGCTTCGACGCGATGCAGGAGGCGCGCTTCCCGCGCCAGGAGCTCGGCGCCCGCGACACGGGCCTCGCCCTGCACTCGATCAAGCCGGGCGTGCGCGGCGTCCCGCATCGGCACCAGCACGCCGAGGAGGTCTACGTCGTCCTGCGCGGCCACGGGCACGTCAAGCTCGACGACGAGCTGGTCGAGATCGGGCCCTACGACGCGATCCGCGTCGCGCCCACGGTCGCGCGGGCCTTCGCGGCGGGCGACGAGGGGCTCGAGATCCTCGTCTTCGGGCCGCACCACGAGCGCGACGGGGAGATGCTCGAGAGCGAGGGCTTCTGGAGCTGATCCGGCACGATCGATGGCACCTGCCGCCTCCCGTTTCCCGCAAATTGCGGACAAACGAGAGAAAGGATGGGCACGTGCCCGACGACACGAGGCCGGAACCCGACCGGCCGGACCTGACCATCATGCGCGCCCAGGGGGACACGCTCGCGCTCGACGGCGTCGTCGACCTCCTGGCCGCGGCGGCCGAGCACTACGCCTCGGTGCTGACCAACGACGGCGGCTACCGCGCGCCCGGCGACCCGCCGCCCGCGCGGCGCGACGTCGACCACCGCGTCGCCGCGGCGCTCGACGGGGCGTCGGCGGCGTTCACGGACGCCGCCGCCCGCTACCGCCAGCTCGCCGCCTGAGCCCGGCGCCTCACGCGGGCCCGTAGGTCGCACCCGACGCCAGCTCGACCAGGCGGCTCTCGGGCACCGACGCGGGGGCGGAGATGACGCAGGTGTGGCCGGCCACGCGCCAGGCCGCGATGCGCCGCCCGTGGTCGCGCAGCAGGCGCACGGCGACGCCGTCGTGCACGGCGACGCGGGCGCCGTGCGGCCAGGCCAGCGCGGCGCCGGAGACGATCGTGTACCCGAGGCGGGTGCCGTCGTCGCCGTCGTAGAAGACGGTCGTCGCGTCGCGGCCGCCGACGCGGTCGCTGCGCCTGCCCGACGCGACCCAGTGCGCCTTCCGGCCCCAGGCCGGGAAACGCACGCCGCCGACGGACGCGCGCAGCACCCGCGGGTCGCTCGCGTCGACCGCCGGCGGC
>DASZVK010000174.1:0-9035 GCA_035547175.1 Solirubrobacteraceae bacterium | reverse complement strand
ACCGTCGCGGCCGCCGCCGCCGCGTTCGAGGAGGCGTGGTCGTGAGCGCCACGCTGGCGGTCGTCGCCACGCGGCTGCGCGAGGACGGCGGCCTGCTCGCGGCGGCGCTCGTCGAGGCCGACGCGGCGCCGACGCCGCACGGCGACGCGGTCGGGCGGCGCTTCGCGGTCGCGGTCGAGGCGATCCGCGAGGGCTACCTGCTGCACTACGGCGCGAGCAGGCTGCTCGCGGTCGACGCCGACCGCGACCTCGCGTTGCTCGCCGGCGACCGCCTCTACGCGCTCGGGCTGGCCGAGCTGGCCGCGATCGGGGACCTGCGCGCGGTGCGCGCGATGGCGGCCGTGATCGCCCGCGGAGCGGCCGCGCAGGCGGCCGGCGACGCGGCTGCGGCGGAGGAGGCATGGGCCACGGGCACGCGGACCCTCGCCCTCGACCGATAATCTTCCGCGCCCGTGGCCGACCGAGACGCCAAGAGCAAGTACACAGCCGACCGGCAGATCCCCGGAGCCTTCGAGGGCGAGACGGTGACGCGGCGCCGGTTCATGACCGGGACCGTGCACACGGCGGGCGCGATCGCCGCCGGCACGATCGCGCTGCCGGCGCTGGGCTTCGCCGTCGGGCCGATCTTCGAGAAGGAGAAGGTGCGCTGGCAGGACGTCGGCGCGGTCGGCGACTTCAACGACAGCGAGTACGTGTCGAAGACGATCACGATCGTCGACGGCATCGGCGAGGCCGGCATGTCGACCGCCTACGTGCGCAGGCGCAACCCGCAGATCGACACCGACAAGCCCGACCAGTACAACAAGTTCATCGCGATCTCGACGCGGTGCATGCACCTCGGCTGCCCGGTCTCCTACAAGCCGCCCGCACAGCGCTTCATCTGCCCCTGCCACGGCGGCGTCTACGACTTCGAAGGCCGCGTGGCCGGCGGCCCGCCCGTGCGGCCGCTCGACCGCTTCTACACCAAGGTCGTCAAGGGCCGCGTGCTCGTCGGGCCGCGCTACTCGGTCAACCGCGAGCTGCGGCGCTTCTCCCCGCGCGACCCCGGCGAGCCGCTCGACGGCATCGGCCAGTACGCGTACCCGTCGCGCCCGTCGATCCGCAAGCTGCCGGGCACCTAGCCGATGCCGAAGCTCAAGCTCCCCAAGCCTCCGCTGCCGCCCGTCCCGCCGCGGTTCCAGCCGCTTCCGCCGCGTCCGGGCGAGACGAACGGCAAGCCCGGCCCGATCGACGCCGCCGCCGAGGCGGGCGCGACCGTCGTCGGCTGGCTCGACGAGCGCACCTCGCTGTCGGGCGCCGCCCGCTGGATGATGTTCCGCAAGGTCCCCAAGGGGACCAACTGGTTCTACACGCTGGGCTCGGCGACGATGTTCGCGTTCCTCAACCAGGCGCTGACGGGCGTGTTCCTGGCGATGTACTACGACCCGTCGCCGACCCACGCCTACGAGTCGGCGCGCTACATCACCAACGAGGCGTTCCTCGGCGAGTTCGTGCGCGGCATGCACAAGTGGGGCTCGTCGGTGATGGTGATCCTCGTCTTCCTGCACATGGCGAGGACGTTCTTCTTCGGCGCCTACAAGTACCCGCGCGAGCTGAACTGGATCGTCGGCGTCGTGCTGCTGATCCTGACGATGCTGATGTCGTTCAGCGGCTACCTGCTGCCGTTCGACCAGCGCTCCTACTGGGCGACGATCGTCGGCGTGAACATCAACGGCACCGGCCCGATCGTCGGCCCGTACCTGTCCGACTTCCTGCGCGCCGGGCCCGAGTTCGGGGCGACGACGCTGTCGCGCTTCTACGCGATCCACATGATGCTCGTGCCGGGCCTGATCGCGGCCCTGATCGGCCTGCACCTCTACCTCGTCGCCAAGCTGGGCACGACCGCTCCGCCGTGGCAGCGGGCGGAGGTCGATCCCGAGCTGCGGGAGGAGCGCGCATGAACCGCGCCGAGAAGGAGGCCTACCTCCGCGAGTACTCGCTGCTGAAGGCGCAGGGCAAGCCGTTCTTCCCCTACGCGGTCGCCAAGGACTCGATCATGGCGGTGATCGTCATGGCGGCGATCGTCCTCCTGTCGCTGACGCTCGGCGCCGAGCTCGGCCCCAAGGCCGACCCGACGACGACGACCTACGTCCCGCGGCCCGAGTGGTACTTCTTCTTCCTCTTCGAGCTGCTGCGGATCATCAAGCCGCCGGAGCTGGTCCCGCTCGCGACGATCGGCGTCCCGACGATCTGCATGATCCTGCTGTTCCTGCTGCCGTTCTACGACCGTGGCCCGGAGCGCCGCCCGGAGCGCCGCCCGATCGCGACGACGGCGGGCATCTTCGTGATCGCCGCGATGGCCTACCTGACCTACGAGGGCGCGCAGGCCGGCTCGCCGACGCAGATCGACATGAAGACGCCGGCGATCGTCCAGCAGGAGGGCGGCGCGATGCTCGCCTCGTTCAACGCCGGCAAGGAGGTGGCGCCGCAGGCGGGCTGCCTCGCGTGCCACAAGATCGGCGACAACGGCAACGACGGCCCGGGGCCGCCGCTGACCCACATCGGCTCGCGGCTGCCGCGTGAGGCGATCGCCCGCACGCTGCGCAACCCGACGTCGCCGATGCCGTCGTTCAAGGACCTCCCGAAGGATAAGTTCAACAACCTCACGCTGTTCCTGTCGCAGCTGAAGTGACCGAGGACGCCGCTCGGCGCGGCCGTCTGCCCGACGACCAGGTGCGGTCGATGTTCGACCGCATCGCCGGGGTCTACGACCTGGCGAACCAGATCATGACCGCGGGGCTGCACCATCGCTGGCGCGCCCGCGCGGCCGACCTGGCGCTGGGCGGCGCGGACGGGCACGGCCTCCGGGTGCTCGACGTCGCGACCGGGACCGGCGACCTGGCGATCGAGCTGCGCCGCCGCGGCTGCGTCGTCACCGGCAGCGACTTCTCGCAGGAGATGCTCGCGAAGGCGCGCGAGAAGGCCCCCGGCGTCTCCTTCGAGTGGGGAGACGCTCAGGCTCTCCCGTACGCGGACGACTCGTTCGACGCCGCGACCGTCGGCTTCGGCGCGCGCAACTTCGGCGACCTGGGGAAGGGGATCGGCGAGATGGCACGCGTCGTGCGCCCGGGCGGCAGGGTGGTGGTCCTCGAGATCACGACGCCACGCAAGCCGCCCCTGTCGACGTTCTTCTCGCTGTGGTTCGACCGCGTCGTGCCGCTGCTCGGGCGGCTGGCCGACGACGACGCCTACGCCTACCTGCCGAGCTCGGTCAAGCGCTTCCCGGACCCCGAGCAGCTCGCCGCGATCATGGCCGGCGCCGGCCTGACGCGCGTCCGCTGGATCCTGACGGCCGGGGGCATCATCGCCCTGCACGTCGGGGAGGTGGCGTGAAGCCGGCGGCCACCGACATCGCGGCCGTGATGGACGCGGGCGGCCCGCATCTCGGCGTCCTCATGGCTCGGGTGGAGGATCGGCTCCGAACGATCGCCGAGCCGGCCGGACTGCCCCTGTCGGAGTGGGCCGGCGGCACCATCGCGGCCGGCGGCAAGCGCCTGCGGCCGCTGCTCTCCCTGCTGGCCGCGGGCGGCCCCACGACCGGCGAGGAGCAGGACGCGCTCGTGCGCGCGGGCGTGGCCGTCGAGCTGCTCCACGTAGCGACCCTGGTCCACGACGATGTGCTCGACGCGGCGACCCTGCGGCGCGGGGCGCCCACGGTGTGGGCGGTGGCGGGGCGCTCGGCGGCGACCACGACCGGCGACTTCCTGTTCGCCACCGCGTTCGCCGAGCTCGCCCGCAACGACGACCCCGACCAGGTCAAGGCCCTGTCGGCGGCCTCGTCCGGCCTGGCCCGGGGGGAGCTGCTCCAGCGCGCCGACGCCTGGGACGCGTCGATCACCGTCGAGCGCTACCTGGAGCGCTGCGAGCTCAAGACGGCGCGCCTGTTCGCCGCAGCCTGCGAGCTGGGCGAGCTGGCTGCGGGGCGCAGCCCGGCGCTGGCGAGCTTCGGCCTGCGCATCGGGCTGGCGTTCCAGGTCCTCGACGACGTCCTCGACGTCAGCGGGCCGACCGAGGCGACGGGCAAGCATCGCGGCACCGACCTGCTGGACGGGACGATCACGCTGCCCCTGGTCCTCGCGCGCCGTGCGGACGCCGAGCTGGCGGCGCTGGACCCGCGCTCGGTGGTCGACAGCGAGGCGGCCGAGCGGGTGTGCGACATGATCGCGCGCACGGGCGCGCTCGAGGAGGCGCGCGACTACGCCCTGGCGCTCGTCGCCGACGCCAAGGCGGAGCTGCCGGCCCGGCTGGAGCCCTCGACCCGGGCGGCCCTCGAGCTCATCGCCGACGGCGTCGCGAACCGCGGCGCGTGACACGGCGCGCCGCGGGCGGCGCAGCGCACGACGACGCCCGCGAGCCGGGAGCTCGCGGGCGTGGATGTCAGGCGCCCTTCGGCTAGCTCAGCGGGACGTGGCGCGTCAGGCGCCGCAGAGCGACGCCGAGCCCGAGCAGCAGGAGGCCGCCGAGGCCCATGAGCGCGAGGTCCAGGCCCGTGAACGGCAGGCTGCCGGTCTCGCTCGACGAAACGGACTTCGTCGGAGTCGCGGTCGGCGTCGACGACGGGGACGAGGACTTCGTGGGGGCCTTGGGGGCCACGTGCGTCACGGCGCTCGTGCCACGGCCGGCGTTTCCGCCGTAGCCGTCCTGCACCGAAGAGCTGGCGTACGCCGGGGCCGCGACCGCGATGGCGGCGACGACGACCACGACGAGCAGTGCCAGTCGCCTCATGACGGAATCCTTCCAATAGCGGTGCTGCGGCGTTGCGTCCATACGATTGCGGTTCCCCCTGCGCGTAACGAGTTCTTCGGCGCTCAGAGTAGCGCTTGGCAGGGGGGGATACAACGACCAAAAAGGCGGGAAAACCTATCAAACCCTGCTCAAACCTACCTATGCACCCTCGTATAAGCGTCGGTAAAGAGCCCACACGCGGAGCGCGGCTTGCTAAGGGCCGAGACCGAGAGCATCCTGGCCCTGTCGGACGTATCCGATCGTCTGGGCCAGCGTGAGCGGCGCGGACGTCCCGACCCGCTCGAGGGCCAGGCGCACCAGCGGCTCGTCGGGGTCGAGGACCCGGGCCTGCGCGAAGGAGCGCCGGGCCAGGTCGCGCCGGCCGGCCGCCGAGGCGGCGAGCCCGCGCGCGAAGTAGGCGAACCAGTTGGACGCATCGCGCCCGATCGCCTCGTCCAGGCTCGCCAGCGCCCGATCGTGGCGGCCCAGGTGCAGCGCGATGACGCCCTCGGTGAGCGGCGCCTCGGCGCTGAGGCGGTCCAGGCGGGCCGCCCGGTGCAGCGCGCGGAAGGCCCCCTGCGGATCGTCGACCCACGCCTGGGAGGCCGTGGCGACCTCGCGATCGGCCAGGTAGGGGAAGGTGAGCGCGGCCGCGGCGACCAGCGTCACGCCGGCCGCCGCGGCGCCGACCAGCGCCCGTGACCAGCCCGTCGCCCGTCGCTCGCGCGCCGGGACCGGCGCCGGCCGGCGCGCGAGCGAGCAGGCGAGCCCGAGGAGCGCGAGCGCCGGGCCGCTGAGCGCCGGGATCTCCCAGAACCAGTCCACCGACCCGTGGATCAGCCAGACGACGAGGGGCAGCAGGGCGACCGTCGCCAGACCGCGGTCCGCGAGGCCTCGCCAGGGCCGTCGCAGCACCGCCCAGAGGGCGGCGACGAGGAAGGCGGCGAACAGCACGAAGCCGACGATGCCCGTGTGCGCGAGCAGTCGCAGCTCGATGCTGTGGGTCCAGCGCGGCTGCTCCGGGCTGCGTCGGTGCTTGAGGTAGTAGTTGCCCCAGTTGTCCTGGCCGAGGCCCTCGAGCGGATGGGCGCGGACCGCGTCCAGCGACACGCGCCAGAAGTCCGGTCGGTTGCTGCCCACCGCGCCGAAGCGCGAGGCCCCGGCGGCCAGCGACTGATACGTGCCCGAACGATTCCAGTAGTCGGCGATCGCGCGGTCCGGGCGGCCATCGGTGGCCGCGATGCCGACGGCCACCCCGGTGAGCACGCCGAGCGTCACGACGACGACCGTGAGGCGGTTGGCGACGCGCATCGTTCGGGCGCGAACGGTCGTCCGCCGGTCGATGACGGCCAGCGCGAGGCCGGCGAGGAGCGCCGCCGCGCAGATCGGCAGCGCCAGATCGGCCACGTGGCCGGCCGCCTCCGTGATCGGGGCGCGCGACTGCAGCGGGCGCATCGGGTCCCACCGGCGGAAGACGTCCAGCAGCGCGGGCAGGGCGGCCAGCGTGCCCACCGCGGGGATCAGCGCCCAGACGAGCAGCCGCACCCGGCCCGGCACGAGCGCGAAGGCCGCGGCGGCCACCAGCGGCAGGGAGAACAGCCATCCGCGGCTGGCGCACAGCACGGTGAGCTGGAGCTCGGCTGTGGCCATCGCGACCAGCAGGGCGCGCAGCGGCGCCGGGAGCTCTCGGCGCGCGGCGAGCCCGACCGCGAGCAGGCTTCCGGTGAACAGCAGCGCCGCGGCGCCGTTGTCGTAGCCGGTGGGGGTGCGCAGGCGCCCGTTGACGATCAGGACGGCGACCTGCGCGGCGACGCCGAGGCGCACCAGCGTGACCACGGCGATCGTCCCGACGCCCAGCGCCAGCAGCGCCATGACCGCCTTGGCCGTGCCCGTGCGCCAGGGCACGAGCGCGAAGAGCCCGAAGAGCAGCAGGAACAGCAGCGCGCGGTTGCTGCCCTCGAGCGCGTCGCCGGGCGCCGCCGCCCAGAGGATCGACAGGTAGGACCATGCGACATAGGCGGCGAACGCCCCGAGGGCCACCGCCATCGGACGGCTCGGGCGCATCCGCCTGAGGCCCAGGCCGCCGGCGGTCGCGGCGGCCAGGCCGAGGATCGCCAGGGCGGAGGGCTGCCAGGTGGTGGCCGGGTAGCCGCCCTCGTGGGCGGCCCAGTAGACGAGCACCGCCACGGCGGCGAGCGCGGGCACCAGCATCGGGTCCCATCGCCCCCGGATCGGCACCGGCGAAGCATACGGCGGCGTTCCGCGGCCACCGGAGGGCACGCGGGCGCGGGCCGCCAAAGCTGACCATCGCGGTCGGCGGCTCGACCAAGCGTCCAGAACCCCAGGGGGCCGTTCAGCGGGTCGCCGGGAGGGGCCGATCGGTTGACCCATGCCCCGACTGATCGAAGGAAGCGTGCTCCTGCCGACCCCGAGCCCCGTGCGCGGCGCCGACTCCCCGCCGGCCGCGCGGCCGCGACGGTGGCTGGCGCTGGCGGCCGCGACGGTGGCCATCGTCATGTCCATGGCCTTCACCACCGGCATCGCCCACGGCGCCACCACGAACCCGACCGCGCCCCTCGGCGCGTACGTGGGCGCTGCCAACCCCTCGGGGCTCGCCGCCTTCGGCAAGCAGTACGGGGTCAAGCCCACCGTCGCCCTGGACTTCGTCGGCTACGGCGCCTGGTCGGACATGGACAACTTCGGCTGGGACCTGGCCGCCCACAAGGGCCAGCCGTACACGCTCGTGCTGTCGGTGCCGCTGTTCCCCAACGGCGGCAGCCTCAAGGACGCCGCCGCGGGCAAGTACAACGCGCACTACCAGGGCCTCGCCGAGCAGCTCAAGGCCTACGGGCGCACCGCGGACAACACGATCATCCGGCTCGCCTGGGAGCTCAACGGCAACTGGGAGCCCTGGTCGGGCTTCAGCGACCCCGCCAGCTTCAAGGCCGGCTGGAAGCAGGCCGTCGACACGATGCGGGCCGTGATCCCGGGGCTGCGGTTCGACTGGTGCGTGTCCAACGGCGCCAGCACGCCCGACCCGTCGCCGCTGTACCCGGGCGACGACTACGTCGACATCATCGGCAACGACGTCTACGACCAGACCTGGCAGGACCTCAAGACCAACCCGACCGGCCTGAACTGGCTGGCGACGTTCGCCGCGGCGCACGGCAAGCCCATCTCCTTCCCGGAGTGGGGCCTGGACGACACGGGCGCGCACGGTCGCGGCGACGACCCGGCCTTCATCGACATGATGGCCGACTTCATCGCCACCCACGACGTCGCCTACCAGAGCTACTTCAACGTCGACGTGGGCGACGGCGCGCACCTGCTCGAGAACTATCCGAGCAGCGCGGCCCGGTACACCGCCCGCTTCGGCGGCAACAGCCAGGCCGTCCCGCCGGCGAGCAGCACGACCCCGCCCGCCAGCACGCCGCCGGCGACCACGACCACGACCACGACCCCGCCCGCGACCTCGACGACGACGACGACCGGCAGCTCGTCGACGTCGACGTCCCGGACGTCGCGGTACTCGTCGGGCTCGACCCCGAGCACGCCGTCGTCGAGCAAGCCGGCCCGCACCACCTCGTCTGCGCCTGCCACGCAGCCCACCTGGCGGGGGACGGCGACCCGGCCGACGGCGACCCACCACTCGACGCGCGTCGTGCGGCCCACCGCGCCGCGGACGGCCGGGCAGGGGTCGCCGGCGGCGGCCCCCCAGTGGCCCGCGGCCGGACAGGGGTCGCCGGCGGCCACCGCGCCCTGGTCGGCGACGGTCGCGCAGGACGCCGGGCCCGCGCCCTCAGCGCACGCCGCCTACGGCAACCGGGGCTTCGGGAGGGCGTCGGCCGGCCACTCGGGCTGGCGCTAGGTCCGCTCGGATCGAGCGCATCCGGCCGGTCCTGGGCGGCGGCCGGCCGGACTGCGCGGCGGGCCGAGGAGGGTCGCGCCGGCCGGGCGCCGCAGGCCCACGCCGATCGCGGCCCTGACCGCCGTGCGCGATCTCGTATGGTTTCCGCGCCATGGTCGGCGCGAACCTCGGCTCTCGGTCACTGACCGCCCGCTCCGGCGCCGTGTCCCTCTGGGTCGGCGTCACGACGGTCTGCCTCGTCCTCCTGGCCGGGATCGTCGGCTACGTCACGGCGGGCGCCGCCGACCGGTTCGACCTGTCGTCGCAGGCCGCGCCGCTGACCGAGCTCGGCCGGAGCGGGAGCCCGGCGCCCGCGCCCGCGCTCGCCAAGCTCCCCGTGACGGCCGTCCTGCGACCGTCGGTC
>DASZVK010000173.1:0-11881 GCA_035547175.1 Solirubrobacteraceae bacterium | reverse complement strand
CGTGCGGACCGGGGCGACGGTTGAGCCGGAGGTGCTCGTCGCGGCGCTGTGCGCGTGCGTCGACCCGCGCTGGACGGCGGGTCACGCGTTCGCCGTCGGCTGGGACGTCGAGGGCGACGAGCGCTCCAGTCGCTTCCACGTGCTTGTGCGCGACCGCGTGTCGCCGACCGTCGGCGAGGGCGTCCCCGAGGACGCGGTGGCGACGGTCCGCGTCTCGGAGGCCGGCCTGTCGGCGCTGCTGTGCGGGGTCGAGCCGCCGGCCGGCGAGCAGGCGCTCGTCGAGGGCGACGCCGACGCCGCGGCGCTGCTGTGCCGCTGGCTGGACCGTGCGCAGGACGCCGGGCCGCAGGCGTCCTAGGCGCGCCGGCCACCGACGGCCGGAAGGTGCGGGGATCGCGCGCGCCCGCGGCCGTCGGCGTCCGGTGCGGCGCCTAGTCTTGGCGGAGCCGTGACCGCCCCGGCCTGCGCCCATCTGCACGTCCACTCCGAGTACTCGCTGCTCGACGGGGCGTGCAAGATCGACGCCCTCGCGGCGCGCGCCGCCGAGCTCGGCCAGCCGGCGATCGGCCTCACCGACCACGGCGTCATGAACGGCGCCGTCGAGATGTCCAAGGCGGCCGCCAGGCACGGCATCAAGGCGGTCCTCGGCTGCGAGATCTACCTCGTCGACGACCACGCCGCCGCGCCCGTCCCGGGCGTGCGCACGGAGCGCAACCACCTGACCCTGCTGGCCGCCACCGACGAGGGCTTCCGCAACCTCGTCAAGCTCAGCTCGGCCGGCTTCCTGCACGGCCTGCACCGCGGCAAGCCGACCGTCGACCTCGACCTGATCGCCGACCACGCCGAGGGCGTGATCGCGCTGTCGGGCTGCCTGGCGTCGCGCTTCGCCAGCCGCCTCGGCGACGACCGCCTCGACGAGGCCCGCGCGCACCTCGACGACCTCGTGCAGGTCTTCGGCCCCGAGGACGTCTACGTCGAGCTGCAGAAGAACGGCATCGCCCTGCAGGACAAGGTCAACGAGGGCGCGGTGCGGCTCGCCCGCGAGCTCGGCCAGCCGCTCGTCGCGACCGGCGACGTGCACTACCTGCGCCGCGAGGACTACCACCACCACGCCGCGCTGCTGTGCGTGCAGACCAAGTCGACGCTCGCCCAGCCGAAGATGAGCTTCGACACCAACGAGTTCTTCCTGAAGTCCAACGAGGAGATGGCGGAGGACTTCCGCGAGTGGCCCGAGGCGCTCGCCTCGACGCTCGAGATCGTCGAGCGCGTCGACGTGTCGATCAAGCTCGGCCAGCAGCTGATCCCGCGCTACCCGACGCCCGCCGGCGAGCCCGAGGGCGCCCACCTGCGCGAGCTCGTCGGCCGCGGCTTGCGCGAGCGCTACGGCGATCCGCCGCCGGCCGAGGCGGTCGAGCGCATGGAGTACGAGCTCGAGGTCATCGACCGGATGGGGTTCTCGGGCTACTTCCTGATCGTCTGGGACTTCGTCAAGTGGGCCAAGGACAACGGCGTCGCCGTCGGCCCGGGGCGCGGCAGCGCGGCCGGCAGCCTGGTCGCCTTCTGCCTGCAGATCACCGACGTCGACCCGCTGCGCTACGACCTGCTCTTCGAGCGCTTCCTCAACCCCGAGCGCGTCTCGATGCCGGACATCGACATCGACTTCTCGGTGCGCGGCCGCGAGCGCGTGATGCGCTACGTGACCGAGAAGTACGGCGCCGACCGCGTCGCCCAGATCGTCACCTTCGGCAAGATGTTCCCGCGCGCGGCGACGCGCGACGCGGCCCGCGTGCTGGGCCACGACTACGGCGCCGGCGACCGGCTGGCGAAGCTGATCCCCGACCCCCAGCAGGGCCGCCCGCCGAGCTTCGAGGACTGCCTCGCCGAGGGCCAGGAGCTGCGCCGCGAGTACGACTCCGACCCGACCGCCAAGCAGATCGTCGACGTCGCCCGGGGGCTCGAGGGGATCGTCCGCAACTCGTCGATCCACGCCGCCGCGGTCGTGATCGCCGACCGGCCGCTGACCGACATCGTCCCGCTGCAGCTCGCCGACGCCGGCGTGGGGGAGGACGGCGAGAAGGCCTACCGCACGGTCACGCAGTTCTCGATGAAGCCGATCGAGGAGATCGGCCTGCTGAAGATGGACTTCCTGGGCCTGCGCAACCTCGACGTCATCGAGGACGCGCTCGACATCATCGAGCGCTCCGACGGCGTGCGGCCCGACATGGCGAAGCTGCCGCTCGACGACGAGAAGACCTACGAGATGCTGGCGCGCGGCGACAGCGTCGGCGTGTTCCAGTTCGAGTCCGAGGGCATGCAGGAGGCGCTGCGCAGGGTCAAGCCGACCGAGTTCGACGACCTCGTCGCGCTCGTCGCGCTGTACCGCCCGGGCGCGATGGACCAGATCCCGACCTACGCGCGCGGCAAGCGCGATCCGAACACGGTCTCGATCCCCGACGAGCGCCTGACGCCGATCATCGCCTCGACCTACGGCGTGATCCTCTACCAGGAGCAGGCGATGCAGATCGCCAAGACCCTGGCGGGCTTCAGCGGCGCCAAGGCCGACGACCTGCGCAAGGCGATCGGCAAGAAGAACCGCGAGGCGATGGCCAAGCTCAAGCCCGAGTTCGTCGCGGGCTGCCGCGCGTCGGGCACGGCCGAGTCGGTCATCGAGTTCCTCTGGGACACCAACGAGAAGTCGGCCGACTACTCCTTCAACCGCTCGCACGCCGCCTGCTACGCGCTGATCGCCTACCGCACGGCGTGGCTGAAGGCCAACTTCCCGGCCGAGTACATGGCGGCGCTGATCTCCTCGGTCATGTCGACGAAGGACAAGGTCCCGTTCTTCGTCGCCCAGGCCGAGCAGATGGGGATCGAGATCCTGCCGCCCGACGTCAACCTCTCCGACCACGACTTCGTCGTCGTCGACGGCAACATCCGCTTCGGCCTCGACGCGGTCAAGGGCGTCGGCTACGCCGCCGTCGAGGCGATCAAGGCGGCGCGCGAGCAGGACGGCGACTTCACCTCGCTGTGGGACTTCTGCGCCCGCGTCGACTCGCGCGCGGTCAACAAGAAGGCGATCGAGGCGCTGATCAAGTGCGGCGCGTTCGGCTCGACCGGCGCGTCGCGCAAGGGGATGCTGAGCGTGCTGGAGGCCGCCCAGGCGGCCGGCGCGCAGGCCCAGCAGGACGCCCAGATCGGGCAGGGCTCGATCTTCGACCTGGCGCTGGACGGCGGCGGCGCGGGAGCGGACTCGGCCGGCTCGGGCCTGGCGGTCGCGTTCGCGCCGGCGCACCCGCCGATCCCGCCGGGCGAGTTCGACCAGCCCGAGCTGCTGGCGGCCGAGAAGGAGTCGATCGGCATCTTCATCAGCGCGCACCCGCTCAAGGCCGTGCGCGAGGCGCTGCACGAGGCGGTCGACGCGACGCTGACCGAGCTGGCCGAGCGCGCCGACGGCGACTGGGTCACGGCCGGCGGGATCGTCACCGCGGCCAAGAAGATCCGCACCAAGAAGGGCGACCCGATGATGTTCGCCACGCTCGACGACCTCGAGGGCCAGGTCGAGATCCTCGTCTTCGGCAAGGCGCTGGCCGAGTACGAGGGCGCGCTGGGCGTCGACGAGGTCGTCCTCGTGCGCGGCCGCGTCGACCACAAGGACGCCACCAAGACCTGCCTGATCGTCCAGTCCGTCGAGCCCTTTCGCCCGACGGCCGAGCAGATCGAGGCCGCCAAGGAGGCGGCCGCGGTCCGCCGCGTCGGCCCGCCGCGGCTGCGCGTCCTGATCGAGGCGGCGGCGCATCCGCCGACGATCATCGACGAGCTCAAGCACGTGCTCGGCAACTACCAGGGCGAGAGCGAGGTCGTGCTCGACCTGCGCACCTCCGACGGCGTGCGCACGCTGCGCCTGGGCGAGTCCTTCCGCGTCAGCCAGAACGCGTCGCTGCGCGCGGAGCTGGCGCGCCTGCTCGGCCCGCGGGCGCTCCAGGCGGCGGCGTAGCGCCGCGGCGGCGCCTAGCCCTGGCCGCGCGCCGCCAGGCCGCGCTCGCGCAGGGCCTTCATCGCCGCCATGTCGGGGGCCTTGACCTCCTTGCCGTCGAAGCCGGGGCCCTCGAAGATCACCGCCAGGCGCTCGAAGCGCGGCTCGGACAGGAACGTCGCGCAGCCGTCCTCGCCGAGCTCGCCGGTGCCCAGCGCGGCGTGGCGGTCGCGGTTGGAGCCCAGCGCCGTCTGCGAGTCGTTGCAGTGCAGCGAGCCGAGCCGCGCGAGGCCCAGCTCGCGCTCGAGCTCGTCGAGCACGGCGGCCAGCGACTCCGGCGTGCGCACGTCGTAGCCGCTTGCGTGCAGGTGACAGGAGTCCAGGCAGACGCCGAGCCGCTCGTCGCCGCCGGCCGCGTCGATCAGCGCCGCCAGCTCGGCGAACGAGCGCCCGAGCGTGCCACCGGCCCCGGCCGTGTCCTCCAGGTGCAGCGGGCAGGACTCGCTCTCGGCCAGCGCCTCGGCGAACACCTCCCCGGCACGCGCGATCGCCTCGCCGACGTGGCCGGTCTTCGCCGAGCCGGGGTGGAGCACGACGCCGACCGCCCCGAGCTGGTCGCCCGCGCGCAGCGCGCGCGTCAGCGCGTCGAGCGACTTCGCGCGGATCTCGGGGTCGTCGGAGGCGCAGTTGATCAGGTAGACGGCGTGGATCACGAGCGCCTCGACGCTCGAGCCCCGCATCGCCTCGTGGAAGGCGGCGACCTCCTCGTCGGAGTACACGCGGCCCTTCCACATCCGCGGGCTCTGGTTGAAGATCTGGATCGCGGTGCAGCCCAGGCCCTCGCCGCGCGCGACGGCGTTGGCCGGGCCGCCCGCCGGGGAGACGTGGGCGCCGAGCAGCATTCCCGGCACCCTCGCACATACGCTGCACGCGATGCGTGTTCGATTCGCCCCCAGCCCGACGGGCCAGCTCCACGTCGGCGGCGCCCGCGCGGCGCTCTACAACTGGCTGACGGCCCGCAGGCACGGCGGCACGTTCGTGCTGCGCATCGAGGACACCGACCGCGAGCGCTCGACGCCCGAGAACGTCGAGCAGATCCTCGACGCGCTGCGCTGGCTGGGCCTCGACTGGGACGAGGGCCCGATCTCCCAGGTCTCGCGCTCGGACCGCCACCGGGAGCTGCTGGAGCGGCTCGTCGCCGACGGCCGCGCGTATCGCTCGACCGCGACCGCCGAGGACGTCAGGGCCTACAAGCAGCGCCACGGCGCCGAGCGCGGCTTCCGCGGGGAGCCGGAGGCCGAGGGCGCGATCCGCCTGCGCGTGCCCGACGACGGCGAGACCGTCGTCCACGACGTGATCCGCGGCGACACGAGCTTCCGCCACGTCCACATGGACGACCCGGTGATCGCCCGCGCCGACGGCACGGCGCTCTACAACTTCGCCGTCGCCGTCGACGACA
This sequence comes from Solirubrobacteraceae bacterium, assembly GCA_035547175.1. Lineage (GTDB taxonomy): Bacteria > Actinomycetota > Thermoleophilia > Solirubrobacterales > Solirubrobacteraceae > BP-464. The sequence continues at coordinate 6,449 of DASZVK010000173.1, read as the reverse complement.
TGGACCTCGAGATCACGCACGTGATCCGCGGCGAGGACCACCTCTCGAACACGCCCAAGCAGCTCATCGTGCTCGACGCGCTCGGCGCCCCGGCGCCCGTGTACGCGCACCTGCCGCTGCTGCACGGCCCCGACGGCAAGAAGCTCTCCAAGCGCCACGGCGCCGCCTCCGTGCAGGAGCTGCGCGACGCCGGCTACCTGCCCGACGCGGTCGTCAACTACCTCGCGCTGCTCGGCTGGGGCGACGAGGACGACGAGACGATCATCCACCGCGACGCGCTCGTCGAGCGCTTCTCGATCGAGCGCGTGTCGCGCAACCCGGCCCGCTTCGACGAGCAGAAGCTGCGCTGGATGAACGGCCGCTACGTGCGCGAGCTGTCGGTCGACGAGCTGACCGAGCGCCTCGAGGCCTACACGGGCCGGACGGGCCTGCGCGAGGCGGTCGAGATCGCCGGCGACAAGATGCAGACGCTCGCCGAGTTCTGGCCGCTGTGCGGGTTCGTCTTCGACGGGCCGGTCGACGACCCCGACGCGCGGGCGAAGTGGCTCGACGCCGACGGGCGCGGCGCCGTCGCCGACGCGCGCGACGCGCTGGCCGCCGTCGAGCCGTTCGCGCCGGAGGGCATCGAGGAGGCGCTGCGCGGCGTCGTCGCGCGCCGCGCGGCCAAGCCCAAGGACGTCTTCCAGCCCGTGCGCGTCGCGCTCGCCGGAAGACCCGTCTCACCGGGAATCTTCGAGACGATCGCGGTCCTCGGGCGTGACGAAACCCTCAGCAGGCTTGACCGCGCCCTGCGCGAGTGACTCAATCATCCGTCCAGGCTGCCGATAACGAGGCCAGGGACTGGGGCCTTCGCCCCGTCCCTATGCCCAGACTCGACGCCACACCGATCAGCATGGACACCGCCGCCGCCGTCCCCAGCGATCCGCCGACCTCGTCGACGTCGGTCGGTGCCCAGCGCCATCACAACGAGGGCCACGGCCGGCGCCTGACGGCGGCCTTCGAGGCGCTCGAGTCCTTCCCGGCGCTGGCCGAGTCGCGCAACCGCCTGCTGGCGCTCGTCACGGCCGAGCCGGTCAGCGCGGGGGAGATCGTCGCCGCCGTCGAGTCCGACGTCGCGCTGGTGATCGCGACGCTGCGGCTGGCCAACCAGGTCGAGGGCAAGAGCCGCGGCCGCGTCGAGTCGGTCGTGCAGGCCGTCGAGCTGCTCTCGCCCGAGGCGGTGCAGTCGCTGGCCACGCGCGCCCGCACGTTCGACTTCTTCGAGCGCAACGCCGTCTGGGACGTGGCGCCCGAGCGCTTCCGCCTGCACGGCGTCGCCACGCAGCGCGCCGCCGAGCGGCTGGCCGCCGAGGCCAGCTACGAGGACCGCGACCGCCTGCTGGTCACCGCGCTGCTGCACGACATCGGCAAGCTCGTCCTGATCCACGCCTATCCGGGCTACCCGCAGCAGGTGCACGCCGGCGCGCGCACGCCCGAGGAGCGCATCCACCGCGAGCGCCGCGAGCTCGGCGTCGACCACGCGCTGGTCGGCGGCGTGCTGGCGCGGCGCTGGGGGCTGCCGAAGTCGGTGGCGACGGTGATCGAGCGCCACCACGCCGACGACGCCAACCCCGAGGCGGCGTTCGTGCGGCTGGCCGACATGCTGGCCCACTACGCGCAGGGCCAGGCGGTGTCGCCGAGCGAGCTGCTGAAGACCGCGCGCGTGATCGGGCTGGGCCCGGCCGAGCTGCGCAGCGTGATGTTCGACCTGCCCTACCCGGCGACCGGCCGCCCGCGCCAGATCGACCCGTGCCCGCTGTCGAACCGCGAGCTCGACGTCCTGCGGCGCCTGGCCGAGGGCAAGGTCTACAAGCAGATCGCGCTCGAGCTGAGCCTGTCGACGTCGACGGTGCGCACGCACCTGCACAACATCTACGGCAAGCTCGGCGCGGTCGACCGCGCCCAGGCCGTGCTGCTGGCGACCGAGCGCGGCTGGCTCTAGCTGGCTCTAGGACGCGCGAGCGCCTAGAGTCGGGCGGGCAGTGATCTCGATCACCTCGAAGAGCCCATACGCGCTCAAGGCGCTGACCGAGCTGGGCCGCACCGGCGGCGACACGCCCGTGCCGATCGGCGAGCTCGCCCGCCGGCGCGATATCCCGGTGCAGTTCCTCGAGCAGCTCTTCGCGGTCCTGCGCCGCGCCGGCATCCTCCAGTCCCAGCGCGGCGTCAAGGGCGGCTACCGCTTCGCCCGCGACCCCTCCCAGGTGACGGCGATCGAGGTCATCGAGCTGCTCGACGGCCCCGTCGGCCGCGACGCCGAGGGCGTCATCCTCGACGCCGCCAACGCCGCCCGCGAGGTCCTCGAGAAGAGCACCATCGCCGACCTCATCGAGCGCGAGTCGCGCGAGGCGGGCGTGGCGATGTACTACATCTGAGCGTCGGCGGTCGCTGCCGCCGCTGTGCATCCCCGGGCAACCCGTTGTGCCCCGGCCGGCAACCGCGCCGGCGGCCGCGGGCGTAGCGTCCGCGCATGAGCACCAGCGACGCCGACTCCCGTGCCGTCGAGGCGCCCGTCTCGCCGGCCCAGCTCCAGGATGCGCTCGCGCGCTTCGCAGCGGCGCTCGGCGACGACAGGGTCCTGACCTCGCAGGGGGACCTCGACTCCTTCCGCGACCCCTTCGCGCACCGGTCGTGGGACGAGTTCACGGCCTCGGCGGTCGTGATGCCGACGACCGTCGAGGAGGTCCAGGAGGTCGTGCGGATCGCCAACGCGACCGGCGTGCCGCTGTGGACGCACTCGACGGGCCGAAACAACGGCTACGGCGGGCCGGCGCCGCGGGTCAAGGGCTCGGTGATCGTCTCGCTGCGCGACATGGACCGCGTGCTGGAGATCGACGAGGAGCTCGGCTACGCGATCGTCGAGCCGGGCGTGCGCTGGTTCGACCTCTACGAGGCGATCCAGCAGCGGGGCGCCAGGCTGATGGTCTCGATCGCCGACATCGGCTGGGGCAGCGTGATCGGCAACACGCTCGAGCACGGCGCCACCTACCTGCCCTACGGCCTCGACTTCCAGGCGCAGTGCGGCATGGAGGTCGTGCTCCCCGACGGCGACCTGCTGCGCACCGGCATGGGCGCGATGGAGGGCAACCGCTCGTGGAGCCTCTACCGGCGGGGCCTCGGCCCGACGCCCGACCAGATGTTCATGCAGTCGAACCTCGGCATCGTCACCAAGATGGGCGTCTGGCTGATGCCCGAGCCGGAGGTCGCGATGCCGCTGTGGCTGCGGCTGTGGAACGACGACGACATCGGCCCGGCGATGGACGTCCTGCGGACGCTGATGATGGACGACACGATCCGCATGGTCCCGCAGATCATGTCGACGCTGCTGCTGGCCGGCGTCTTCGGCTCCCGCGACCGCTGGTACACCGGCGACGGCCCGATCCCCGACGACGTCATCGACGCGATCGGCCGGGAGCTCGAGTGCGGGCGCTGGCTGATGCGCTTCGCGCTGTTCGGCGACGAGGCGGTCGTCGACCACCGCTTCGCCAAGATCCAGAGGGCGTTCGCGGACGCGATCCCCGGCGCGGAGGTGTGGGGGGCCAAGCACGACCCGCGCACCCTGGCCGAGACGCTCACGCACCCGTCGGAGAAGGTCAGCTGCGGCGTGCCGACGCTCGAGCTCAACGCGCAGACCGCGTGGTACGGCGGCGAGCACGGCGGCCACGTCGGCTTCTCGCCGATCCTGCCGATGACCGGCGCCGACGCGATCGCGGTCCGCGACCTGATGCGCGGCATGGTCGAGCAGGCGGGGCTCGACTACATCGCGGCGTGGATCCCGCTGAGCGCCCGCTCGATGTGCCACGTCACGCTGATCATCTTCGACACCGAGGACGAGCCCCAGGCGCGCGCGGCCTACGACGTCTGCCGCCGGCTCGTCACCGAGGCCGGCCGGCTCGGCTACGGCGAGTACCGCGCGCACCTGGACTTCATGGACCTGGCCGCCGACCAGTACGGCTTCAACGACCACGCCCAGCGGCGCTTCAACGAGCGGATCAAGGACTGCCTGGACCCCAACGGGATCCTCTCGCCCGGCAAGCAGGGCATCTGGCCGCGGCGGATGCGCCGGACCGCGGGCGCGGGCTGAGCGCCCGCCTCAGCCCAGCGAGCGCTCGCGCAGCTCCGACGGGCTGCACCCGTAGGCCGCCCGGAACGCGCGGCTGAAGTGCGCCGCGCTGCGGAAGCCCCAGCGCGAGGCGATCCGGAAGACCGGCTCGGCGGCCAGCGCGGGGGAGGCCAGGTCGCGCCGCGCGCGCTCGAGCCGGCGCGCCTTGATCGTGCCGCTGACCCCGGCGGCCTGCCCCTCGAAGAGCTTGTGCAGGTAGCTGCGCGAGATGAAGTGCTCACCGGCGATCCGCTCGGGCCCGAGCTCCGGGTCGCCGAGGTGCGCGTCGATGTAGGCGAGCACGCGCCGGCGCAGGGCGTCGCCGGCGCTCGGCGGCGCCTGCACCGCCTCCGCCCGCGCGTACAGCGCCCGGATCAGGTCGAGCACGCCCTCGGCCAGATGCCCCTCGCAGGCCGCGCCGAACGCCCCCTCGTCGAGCCCGGCGAGCACCCCGGTCAGGTATCCGCGCGCCATCGTCCCGACGCGCGTGGACCCGTCGACGGGCTCGGCCGTGCGCCGGCCGAGGTCGCCCAGGTGCGCCCCCAGCAGCTGCGACGGGCAGTGGACGATCAGCACCTCGAACGGCTCCGCGCCGGCGACCGTGTACGGGTGCGAGGAGTGCCAGCAGGTGAACTGGCCGGGCGCGACGAGCGCCGCGCGCTCGTCCTGCTCGATCGAGCACGTCCCCCGCAGCTGCAGCATCACCTTGACCTCGTCGGGGTCGCGCGAGCGGATCAGGGCCGGCGTCCGCGTCGCCGCCGAGGCGTCGGCGCGCATGTGGTCGACCTTCAGCGGCCCCAGCCGGTGGCGCATCAGGCGGGCGGAGAACGGCGCGTCGGTGCGCGGCCGGACGTCCAGCGGCTCGAAGACCTCGGCCGACGTCTGCGCCCACAGCGCGAAGCGCTCGTGCGGCGCGACCGCGGCGGTGTCGACGATCACGGCCATCGGCCGATGCTAACCGCTGTGCACCGGCGGGCAACCACTCGCGACGCGAGGGCAAGCGCCCTCGCCGCGCCGCGTCTAGCGTCTGCGCGACCGGCCCTCGCAGCCCCAGGAGGAGAGCGCCTTGCCCAGCATCCGGATCCCCGTCACGCACGTCGGCAGCCTCGTGCGCCCCGGTGAGCTCGTCGCCTTCATGCGCGCGATCGACGCCGGCGAGCCCTACGACGAGGAGGCCTACGAGCGCTGCCTGCGCGACAGCGTCGCCGAGGTCGTCCGCCGCCAGAAGGAGGTCGGCGTCGACATCGTCAGCGACGGCGAGTACGGCAAGTCGTCGTGGAACTACTACGTCTACCGCCGGCTCGGCGGCGGGCTCGAGCTGCGCCCGGCGCCGCCGGTGCGCATGCAGGCGGTCCGCGAGGACTCCGAGAACGACCCCACGATCGCGACCGACTGGGCGCGCTTCCCCGAGTTCTACGCGCACTACTTCGCCGAGGAGCAGGGCGACTACGAGGAGCCCGGCGGCGTCTGGGCGTGCACCGGCCCGATCGAGTACACCGGCCAGGACGCCGTCGCGCGCGACATCGCCAACCTCAAGGCGGCGATGCGCGAGGCCGGCGTCAGCGAGGGCTTCCTGCCGGTCGTCGCCCCGGCGAGCTGCTTCCCGACGCTGATCGACGAGCACTACGGCTCCGAGGAGGCCGCGCTGATGGGCGTCGCCGAGGCGCTGCGCGAGGAGTACCGCGCGATCGCCGACGCCGGGCTCTACCTGCAGGTCGACGACGCGTTCATCCCGTTCATGTACGACGTGCTCGTCCCGCCGGGGACGATGGACGACTACCTGGCCTGGGCGCGGCCGCGGATCGCCGCGGTCAACCACGCGCTCGAGGGCATCCCGCCCGAGCAGGTCCGCTACCACGTCTGCTGGGGGAGCTGGAACGGCCCGCACACCAACGACATCGCGCTGCGCGACGTGCTGCCGCTCGTCTTCGAGGTCAACGCGGGCACGTACCTGTTCGAGGCCGCCAACCCCCGCCACGAGCACGAGTGGCGCGTCTGGGAGGACGTCGCGCTGCCGGCCGGCAAGCGCATCGCCCCCGGCGTCGTCAGCCACGCCACCAACGTCGTCGAGCACCCCGAGCTGGTCGCCGAGCGCATCGAGCGCATCGCGCGGCTCGTCGGGCCCGAGAACGTGCTCGCCGGGACCGACTGCGGCTTCGCCCAGGGCCCGTACCTGCAGCGCGTGCACCCGACGATCGTGTGGGCCAAGCTGTCGGCGCTCGCGCAGGGCGCGGCGCTGGCGTCGAAGGCGCTCGCGGCCGCCTAGGCGCTAGGCGAGCACGGGCATGCGCCCGGGCGCGCCGCGGCG
>DASZVK010000172.1:0-6150 GCA_035547175.1 Solirubrobacteraceae bacterium | reverse complement strand
GGACCCGTGGGCGCGCCGGCGAGCGCGGTCTCCAGGCGCTCGATGCGCGCGAGCAGCGCCTTGGTCCCGGCGTCGACCTCGGGCGTGGCCGCCCTGACGAGCGCGAGCTCGAGCCGCGTGCGCGCGTCGGCGCCGTCGCGGATCGCCTTCATCGCGTCGGCGAGCAGGTCGAGCAGCCGCACGACGGCGGCGCGGGGGACACGCTCGGCCTGGTCGGCCAGGCGCGCGTCGCGGTCGGGCGTGGTCGCGATCTGCGGCGGGATCTCGCCGAGCGTCTGGACGACGAGCAGCTCGCGCGCGTGGACCTCGAGGTCGCGGGCGAACGAGGCCAGGTCGCGGCCCGCCTCGGCGACGTGGTGGACGGCCAGCAGCGCCTCGCGCGAGTCGCCGGCGGCGACCGCGTCGAACGCGCCGAAGACGACGTCGGCGTCGGCGACGCCGAGCACAGCGAGCACGTCCCCGGTGGCGATGCTCTCGCCGCTGTAGGTGACGAGCTGCTCGAGTGTGCCGAGCGCGTCGCGGAACGAGCCGGTCGCGTGGCGCGCCACGAGCCCGACCGCGTCGGGGGCGATCGCGATCCCCTCCTCGGCGGCCACGCGCGCGACGACGCCGGCGATCTGCTCGGCGGTCGGCCGCGCGAAGTCGAAGCGGTGGCAGCGGTCGACGACCGTCGGCAGCACCTTGCTCGCCTCGGTCGTGGCGAGCACGAAGATCGTGTTCGGCGGCGGCTCCTCGAGCGTCTTGAGGAACGCGTTCCACGCCTGCGAGGACAGCATGTGCGCCTCGTCGAGGATGTAGACCTTGTGGCGCCCGGAGACCGGCGCGTAGGCGACGCGCTCGCGCAGCTCGCGGATGTCGTCGACGGAGTTGTTCGACGCCGCGTCCATCTCGATCACGTCCAGCGAGGTCGCGTTGGCGATCGCCACGCACGACTCGCAGGTCCCGCACGGCGTCACCGTCGGCCCCTGCTCGCAGTTCAGGCAGGCGGCGAGGATCTTCGCCATCGACGTCTTGCCGGTCCCGCGCGAGCCGACGAACAGGTACGCGTGGTGGACCTTGCCCTGGGCGACCGCGTTGCGCAGCGTGCGCACCACGTGCTCCTGGCCTACGACGTCGTCGAACGTGCGGGGGCGGTGGCGGCGGTACAGCGAGGGGCCCGAGGACACGTCGGGCCGAGTCTACCCCGCGACCGACAGCCGCTCGGCGGTCGGCTCGGGCACGACCGGCGGGCCCGCAAACGGCGCCGACGGGCTCATCGACGGCCCCGCCGGGCCGCCGTGACGGGGCGTCCCCAGGCCCGCGCGCTCGTAGGCGACGCGGGCGCCCGCCGCGGCGACGAGCGCCGCCGCAGCGCCGAGGACGAGCGACCAGCGCGGGCCCGCGGCCTCGGCGATCGCCCCCGTGATCGGCGAGCCGATCGGCGTGGAGCCGAGGAACACCACCGCGTAGAGCGCCATCACCCGCGCGCGCATCCCCTCGCTGGCCTGCAGCTGCAGCGAGGAGTTGACGCCGGCGGCGAACGTCACCGACGCGGCGCCGACCGGCGCGAGCGCGAGCATCTGCAGCGCGAGCGTCGGCGCGACCGCCGCGGCGAGCTGGGCGACGCCGAAGACCGCCGTCGCCGTGACGAGCAGGCGCGGCGACACGCGCCCGCGCGCCCCCGACATCAACGCGCCGACCACCGAGCCGACGCCCATCGCGCTCGTCAGCAGCGCGTAGGTGGTGGCGGTCCCGTGCCAGGTGAAGCGCGCCAGCAGCGGCAGGATGACCTGGAAGTTGAAGGCGAGCGTGCCGACGAGCGCCATCATCGCCAGCGGGATCAGCAGCTCGGGCCGCGCGACGACCTCGCGCAGGGCGGCGCGCGCCTGGCCGGCGCCGCGATCGGCGGGCGGTGCCGGCTCGAGCAGCGAGGGATCCATGCGCCACAGCGCGACGAGCATCGCCACGAACGACAGCGCGTTGGCGCCGAAGCAGGGCGTGACGCCGACGAGCGCGATCAGGCCGCCGGCGAGCATCGGCCCGGCGATCCGCGACGTGTGGACGATGACGCTGTTGAGCGACACCGCGTTGACGACGCGATCGGGGCCGACGATCTCCGAGACGAACGCCTGGCGCGCCGGGTTGTCGACGCAGTTGACGGCGCCGCGCAGCAGGATCAGCGCGTAGACCATCCAGATCGTGACCACGCCCGCCGCCGAGATCGCCATCAGCGTCAGCGCCGGGAGGACCATCAGCGACTGCGTGACGAACAGGATCCGGCGCTTGTCGTAGCGGTCGGCGATGACGCCGCCGTAGGCGCCGAACAGCAGGATCGGCAGGAACTGGAGCCCGGCGGCAATGCCGACCGAGAGGCCGTTGCCGGTGAGCTGGACCACCAGCCACGTCTCGGCGACGATCTGCATCCAGTTGCCGGTGATCGAGATCACCTGGCCGGCGAAGAAGCGGCGGTAGTTCTCGACCTCGAGCGAGTTCAGCGAGCGGCGCAGGGCGTCCGTCACGGCACGTCCTCGCCCAGCAGGCGCTCGAGCAGCTCGGCGGCGCGCTCGAGCGTGTCGCGGTCGCGCGCCGGCAGCGCCTCCAGGCGGCCCGCGAGGTAGGCGTTCTTGCGCGTGCGCTGGCTCGCCAGCAGCGCCACGCCCTCGTCGGTGAGCGCGATCAGGCTCGAGCGCCCGTCGCGCGGGTCGGGCGTGCGGGCGACGAGCCCCTGCGCCTCCAGGCGGGCGAGCATGCGCGTCGCCGTCGGGCGCTGGATGCGCTCGCGCGAGGCGAGCTCGCTCGGCGTCAGCGGGCCGTAACGCTCGACCGTGGCGAGCGCCGACGCCTGCGTGGCCGACAGCTCGGCGACGTTCTCCTGGCGCAGCCGGCGCGCCGAGCGCGCGATCGCGATGCGCAGGGTCGTGGCGAGCTCGTCGATCGAGGGTGCGGAGGTCGTTGCCATTGCTAATTAGCTTAGCAAACTACTTCGGATCCCGTGCTGCAGGACGGAGCGCCCCCGCCAGGGGCAGGACGTCGCGCGAGCGCACCGAATGGCGCGGCGATGAGCTTGCGCGTCCGATCCCCCGCGAGGCGCAGTGCGCTCCTCGCGCTCGCCATCGTGGCGACGGCCTGCGTCGCCTGGGCGGCGCGCGCCGACGCCTACGTCTACTGGGCCGACACCGGGACGAACGCCGTCGGGCGCGTCGACCTCGACGGAACCGGCTCCGGCTCGTGGCTCACGGGCCTCGGCGCCGTCTACGGCCTCGCGGTCGACGGCCGCTACGTCTACTGGACCAACGCGGACTACGCGGGCGGCGCGATCGGCCGCGCGAACCTCGACGGCAGCGGCGCGAACGCGACCTGGATCACCGGCGCGGTCAGCCCGTGGGGCGTCGCCGTCGACGGCCAGCACGTCTACTGGGCGAACGAGGGCAGCGGCTCGATCGGCCGCGCGAACCTCGACGGCAGCGGCGCCGACGAGACGTGGATCACCGGCCTGGTCCTCCCCTACTCCGTCGCCGTCGACGGCCAGCACGTCTACTGGACCGACATCAACACGAACGAGGTCGGCCGCGCGGACCTCGACGGCACGGGCGCCGATCCCGCGTGGATCACGGGCGCGAGCCTGCCGACCGGGGTCGCCGTCGACGGCCAGCACGTCTACTGGACCAACTACGGCTCGGGCACGATCGGCCGCGCCGACCTCGACGGCACGGGCGTCCAGCAGAGCTGGATCGCCGGCGCCACGCACCCGGCCAGCCTGGCCGTCGACGGCGAGCACGTCCTCTGGACCAACCAGACCGCCGACACGATCGGCCGCGCCGACCTCGACGGCACGGGCGCCGTGCAGGCATGGGTCACGGCCAGCGACCCGTGGGGCATCGCGGCCGACGCGGCTCCGGCCGGCCACCACGCGGGCGGCGGCTCCGCGCCCGCGCCGGCGGCGACGACGCCTGCAGCCGCGCCTGCGCCGCCCGTCGTCGCGCCCACGCCGCACCTGCCATCCGACACGGAGATCCTCGCGGCGCTCGCGCGCCGTGGCGGACTGCAGGCCGACATGGCCAGCCTCCGCCTGACCGGGAGCGCGGCCGTCGCCGGACGGCTGCGCTGGAGGCTCGCGCTCAGCTTCTACGCCGGCGGCCATCGGACGGGGACGATCGCCAGGCAGGCCACCGCGCGGGTCAGGATCCTCAAGCCGATCCTCCTCGCCGAGGACAGCTTCGCCGTCACCGCGCCCGGCGACGTGTCCGTGTCCTTCACGCTCGACGCCGCCGCCCGCCGGCAGCTCGCGCGCCACCCCCACGCCCGTCTCGTCCTGCGCGCCACCGAGACGCTCGCGAACGGCCGCGTCCTGCGCATCTCGCGGTCGCTCCCGCGCACCAGCCTCCCCTGATCGCCGCACGATGGCGATCGGTCGCGCAGCGGTGGTCGCAGGCGCGGCCGGATAGCGTTCGCGCCGCCATGGCCCGCCTGCGCCCCTACGCCGCGGTGTGCGCGATCGCGGCCGTGCTGTGGGCCGCGATCGGTCACGGCTTCGCCAACTACGACGCTCTCTACGCGCTGATCTGGGGGCGCGAGCTGGCGCACGGTCAGGCGCCGCAGGTCGACGTCCAGCTCGCCCCGACGACGCATCCGCTGGCCAACCTGCTCGGCGTCGTGCTGTCCGCGCTGCCCGCGCGCACGGCCGAGGACGTGCTCGTCGTGATCGCCTACCTCGCGCTGGCGGCCGCGGGCTGGCTCGTCTTCCGGCTCGGGCGGCTCTGGTTCGGCTGGGCCGCCGGGCTGCTGGCGGCGGTCGTGCTGCTGACGCGCGAGCCGGTGATCTCCTACGGCGTGCGCGCGTACGTCGACGTCCCCTACCTGGTGCTCGTGCTCGGCGCGCTGCTGGTCGAGGCGCGCCGCGCACGGGCGGGCGCGCCCGTGCTCGCGCTGCTGGCGCTCGCCGGCCTGGTGCGGCCGGAGGCATGGCTGTTCTCGCTGGCGTACCTGGCCTACCTGCGGACCGGCCGGCGCGTGCGGCCGTCCGAGGTCGCGCTGGCCGCCTCGGCGATCGTGCTGTGGCTCGGCTACGACCTCGTCACCTCGGGCGACGCGCTGCGCTCGTTGCACGACACGCGCCAGGGCACGCGCGAGCTGGGCCGCGACACGGGGATCGCGAAGGTCCCGGTCACGCTGCCGCGGCGCGTCGGCGAGGTCCTGCGCGAGCCCGGGCTGGTCGGCGCCGTGGCCGGGCTCGCGCTCGGCTGGGGGCTGCTGCGCGAGCGCATGCGCCTGCTCGTCGCGTCCGGGGTGCTGGCCGTCGTGGCGTTCGCCGTGCTGGGAGCGGCGGGGCTGCCGATCCTGACGCGCTACGCGTTCGTCGTCGCCGCGCTCGGCGCCGTGCTGTGCGGCGGCGGCGCGTTCGGCTGGATGGCGGTGACCGACGGGCGCTGGGTGTGGCGCTGGCGGCTCGTCGGCCTGGTCGTGATCGGCCTGCTGATCGGCTTCGCGCCGTGGCAGGAGCACCGGCTGCGCTCGACGGCGCGGGCGATCTCCACGCAGCAGCGGATCCGCGACGACCTCTACGCGCTGCTCGACGAGCGGCGCCTGCCGAGCGGGCGCGTCGGCGTCGCCAACCACCGGCTCGTGCCGCTCGTGGCGCTGGTGACGAACCGCGGGCCGCAGTCGATCGTGACGCCTCCGGCCGCGGGCCTGCGGTCGTTCGTCGGCCCGGCGACGAGCAAGGTCGCACGCCAGTTCATCCTCGACCCGCACGACCCGACCAAGCAGGTCGCCGGCGCGCCGGCCGGCATGCGCGAGGTGGCGCGCAACGCCTCGTGGGTGCTCTACGAGCGCGGCTGAAGAGGGTGGACCGTGCACCCTCCTTCGAGACGACGGTCCCGGGCGCCTTCGTCCTCGCCGGCTCCGGATCGGGGGCTCCCGCTGCGCCCGTCGGTGATCGCTTAAGGCTGCTTCCTTCCGGACCTGACCTGGTTCACGAGCCGACGCCGCACGGGACCCGAGCCATCAGCGCCGTCTCGGACGGGCCGACCCCGAGGCCGCGCCCCTCGAGAGGGGATTCGGCCTCGCTAGAGCGGATTGCGAGCGACAGGGCACCGCTACCTCCCCGCCTAGCACGGTCCATGGCCGAGGGTACAGCGTGGCCGGGCACGACCGCCCGGTGGAGTCGCGACG
>DASZVK010000171.1:0-12407 GCA_035547175.1 Solirubrobacteraceae bacterium | reverse complement strand
CCGAGCTCGGCTCATGGATGCTCGAGCGGATCGACGCCCAGCTCGATCTCGAGGCCGCCACCCAGCGCGAGATGGCCAGGACGGCGGACTTCGCCGAGGGCGTCGCCGCGTTCACCGAGAGGCGCGCCGCGTCCTTCCGGGGCGCCTGAATAGAATCCCGCCCGCCTTGCGCCGCAAGCCCTACGCACTCATCGTGGCCGGCCTCACCGTCCTCGTGACGCTGGCCGTCGCGAGCCCCGCCTTCGCCGACCTGCTCTCGCCGGAGTCGGGCGGCTCGCCGAACGCCGACCGCATCGACACGCTCTACTGGGTGATCTTCTCGATCGCGCTGGTGATCTTCGCCGGCGTCGAGGGCACGCTGCTGTACTCGGTCATCAAGTTCCGCGCGCGCAAGGGCGCGGTCGCCGCGCAGATCCACGGCAACAGCCGCCTCGAGGTCGGCTGGACGGCCGGCGCCGCGGTGATCGTCGTCGGGCTGGCGGTCGTCACCTTCGCGCTGCTGCCCGGCATCCGCCACCCGGCGACGTCGAGCGCCAGCGGCCTGAAGCTGACCGAGGGCGTGCAGTACTCGCTGACCGGCCCGGCGTCCGACCGGCCCAAGGACGGCAAGTCGCTGCACGTCTGCGTCAACGGCCAGCAGTACCTCTGGCGCTTCACCTACACGCCGGACTGCTCGAAGAACGACTTCAGCGCGCCGTTCTCCTACTACCGGATGGTCGTGCCCGTCGACACGACGGTCACGCTGGAGATCACCAGCCAGGACGTCGCGCACTCCTGGTGGGTGCCGCAGCTGGGCGGCAAGTTCGACGCCGTCCCCGGCTACGTCAACCGCACCTGGTTCAAGGTCCCGGCCAAGCTGGCCGGCAAGACCTTCGCCGGCCACTGCGCCGAGCTCTGCGGCCGCAACCACGCGAACATGAACGCGCAGGTGCAGGCCGTCACCCCCGCCCAGTTCACCGCCTGGCTCAAGCGCCAGAAGACGACGACGTCGACCGCCGACAACGCCGCCGAGCAGCAGCGCAAGCAGTACTCCCAGTGATCTAGAGACATGGCCGCCACCATCACCGCCCCAGAGCCGACCGTCGCCCCCGTGCCGCAGGTCGCCGCCCGTGCCGTCAAGCCGGCGCCGCGCGGCTGGACGTCGTGGATCACGACGACCGACCACAAGCGCATCGGGATCATGTACATGGTCACGACCTTCGCCTTCTTCCTGCTGGGCGGGGTCGAGGCGCTGCTGATGCGGCTCCAGCTCGGGGCGCCGGACAACACGCTGCTGAGCCCGCAGACGTACAACGCGCTGTTCACGATGCACGGGACGACGATGATCTTCCTGTTCGTCGTGCCGATGATGGCGGGCTTCGGCAACTACTTCGTCCCGCTGATGATCGGCGCCCGGGACATGGCGTTCCCGAAGCTCAACGCGCTGTCCTACTGGCTGCTGCTGGCCGGCGGCATCGTCTTCTACTCGTCGCTGTTCTTCACCCCGCCCGAGGCGGGCTGGACGATGTACACGCCGCTGTCGTCGATCGCCTACTCGCCCGACGGCGGCGTCGACGCCTGGATCTTCCTGATCCACCTCACCGGCCTGTCCTCGCTGCTGGGCTCGATCAACTTCTTCGCGACGATCGCCAACATGCGCGCCCCGGGGATGGGCTGGGGCCGCCTGCCGCTGTTCGTGTGGGCGATCCTGACCTACTCGGTGCTGCTGATCCTGGCGCTGCCGGTCGTCGCCGCCGCGGTGACGATGCTGCTGACCGACCGGCACTTCGGCACCCACTTCTTCGACCCGACCCAGGGCGGCTCGCCGCTGCTGTGGCAGCACCTGTTCTGGTTCTTCGGGCACCCCGAGGTCTACATCATGGTGCTGCCGGGCTTCGGCATCATCAGCGAGGTCCTGCCCGTGTTCGCCCGCAAGCCGATCTTCGGCTACAGGGCGGTCGCGGCGTCGACCGTGGTGATCGCCTTCCTCGGCATGCTCGTCTGGGCGCACCACATGTTCGCCACCCCGAGCCCGACGGTCGTGCTCGTGTTCTTCATGCTCGGCTCGTTCCTGATCGCAGTGCCGACCGGCGTGAAGATCTTCAACTGGGTGGCCACGCTGTGGCGAGGGTCGATCGAGTACACGACCGCGCTGCTGTTCTGCGTCGGCTTCATCGGGACGTTCCTGATGGGCGGCATCACCGGCGTGTTCCTCGCCTGCTTCCCCGTCGACTGGCAGCTCACCGACACGTACTTCGTCGTCGCCCACCTGCACTACGTGCTGATGGGCGGCGCCGTGTTCGGCATCTTCGCGGGCATCTACTACTGGTTCCCGAAGATCACCGGCCGCATGCTCTCCGAGACGCTCGGCCGGATCAGCTTCGCGCTGATGCTCGTCGGCTTCCACGTGACGTTCCTGATCCAGCACTCGGCCGGCCTGTCGGGCATGCCGCGGCGCGTCTACGAGTACGACGACGTCGGCCACCTGCACCTCTACAACCTGATCTCGACGATCGGCTCGTTCATCCTCGCGCTCGGCATCCTGGCGACCGTGGTCAACGTGCTGCGCTCGCTCAAGCGCGGCGCGATCGCCGGGCCGGACCCGTGGAGGGCCAACACGCTCGAGTGGTTCACCAGCTCGCCGCCGCCGGCCAACAACTTCGACGTCGTGCCGCGCATCCGCTCGGTCGAGCCGATGAAGGACATCCGCCGCCAGGTC
Organism: Solirubrobacteraceae bacterium; assembly: GCA_035547175.1. GTDB lineage: Bacteria > Actinomycetota > Thermoleophilia > Solirubrobacterales > Solirubrobacteraceae > BP-464. The sequence continues at coordinate 9,709 of DASZVK010000171.1, read as the reverse complement.
GCCCGCCAGTCCGGCATCTCCGTGGGGGCCGAGGAGCCCGTGGCGACGCGCTGATGGCAGGCGCACGCGTCAGCGCAGCACAGCGGCCGGCGTCCGCCTCGCTCGGCGTCGCCGCCGACCTGCTCGAGCTCACCAAGCCGAAGGTCCAGTCGCTGCTGCTGCTGACGACCGTGACGACGATGCTCGTCGCGGGCGACCCGTCGCTCGGCCTGATCGTCGCGACCTGCCTGGGCGGCTACCTGTCGGCGGGCGGCGCCGGCGCGATCAACCACGTCATCGACCGCGACATCGACGCGCACATGGCGCGCACGGCGGGCCGGCCGATCGCCTCAGGGCGCATCTCCCCCGCGGTCGGGCTCGTCTTCGGGCTGTCGCTCGCCGCCGCCTCGGTCGTCGAGCTGGCGCTGCTGGTCAACCCGCTGGCCGCGGGGCTGTCGTTCTCGGGCTTCGTCGGCTACACGGTGCTCTACACGCTCGTGCTCAAGCGGCGCACGTGGCAGAACATCGTCTGGGGCGGCGCCGCCGGCGCCGTGCCGCCGCTCGTCGGCTGGGCCGCCGTGCGCGGCAGCGTCGACGGCATCGCGGTGATCCTCTTCTTCATCGTCTTCTTCTGGACGCCGCCGCACTTCTGGGCGCTGTCGCTGCTGATGAAGGACGAGTACGGCAAGGTCGGCGTGCCGATGCTGCCCGTCGTCCGCGGCGAGGGCGAGACCCGCCGCCAGATCCTGCTCTACACGGTGCTGCTCTATGCCGTCACGCAGCTGCCGTTCTGCGCCGGCGGGATGGGCCCCCTCTACCTGGTCGCCTCGCTCGCGCTCGGCCTCGGCTTCATCTACCTGGCGTGGCGCCTGTACCAGCGCGCCGACCGCCGCAGCGCACTCGTCCTGTACCTCTTCTCGCTGCTCTACCTCGCGCTGCTGTTCGGCGCGATGGTCGCCGACGCCAAGCTCTAGGATCGAACCCGCATGGACCGCAAGCTCGCCCGCCGGAACATCCGCTCGTCGCTGATCATCACGGCGATCTGCCTGTTCATGTTCGGCATCTCGTTCGTCGCCGCGGCGATCTACATCGCATGAGCCCGCTCGATCCCAAGGTCCCGCCCGCGGGCGAGGAGATCCACCTTCCCGAGGGCAGCATCCAGCCGTTCCTGCTGGCGCTCTTCCTGGGGATCGGACTCGTCGGCCTGACGACGTTCTGGGAGCTGTGGGTGATCGGCGCGATCGGCGTCGTCTGGGTGATCGTGCGCTGGATCGTCGACGCGCGGCGCGAGTTCTCGAGCCTGCCGCTCGACCACCGCTCCAACGGGCACTGACGAGCGCCGCCCGGCGAGGCCGGGCCAGGCCGCGGGACGCGACGCGTGCTACGGCACGCGAGCGGCCGAGGACGTCGCCTGACGATGCCAGGGGGCGCTCGCGGGCACCTCGCAGAGCGCGCCGTCGCCCGTCCAGCAGCGCACGACGTCGCGCATCGAGACGATCCCCGCGACCTCGCCGCCGTCGAGCACGACGAGGTGACGGAAGCGCCCCTGGACCATCGCCGCCGCGGCCTCCTCGAGCGACCAGTCGGGCGTCGCGAAGACGAGCGAGGTCGTCAGGTGCTCGCCGACGCGCTCGGCGTCGGGGTCCTGCCCGGCGCCCAGCGACAGCAGGACGTCGCGCTCGGTGAGGATGCCGACCCCGGGCGCGTCGGGGTCGATGACGACCGCGGCGCCGACGCCGCGGTCGGCCATCAGCCGGGCCGCCTCCCGCAGCGTGTGCCCAGGGCCGACCACAAGGACCTCGGTGCTCATCCCGTCGCGAACTCGCACAGCCGTGCCTCCCGCGGATATTGCAACGTTTGCCTCAAAGTCGACCGTAGCACGAACCGACCGTGTGAGGCGCGCTTCGGATGGGAACACATCGGGCATGGTCCAGACGGCCACCGAACCCGAACCCACGTCGATGCCGATCCAGCGCCCCGCAACCATCAGGCTCCGCACCTCCCTGTTCCACGACGCCGTCGCGATCGTCCGCAGCGAGTACGGCTCGGACCTCGCGCTCGACGAGGTCGCGCGGCGGGTGGCGTCGTCGCGCCGCCAGCTCCAGCGGGCCTACGCGGAGATCGGGCACACGACGTTCCGCGAGCACCTCACCGCGGTCCGCATGCAGCGCGCCGCCGAGATGCTGGCCGACCGGGCGCTGACCGTGCGCGACGTCGCGCGACGCGTCGGCTACCGCCAGCCGGCCCAGTTCGCCAAGGCGTTCCGCCGCCATCACGGCGTGGCGCCCTCGGACTATCGCTCGCGCCTGCGACGACGCGAGCCCGCCGCGGCGCGCCTCGACGCATAGCCCACCGCACTTACCTCCATCCCGGGGAAGGCATAGGATGCCGACCGTGAGGAGAGGTAGACGGACGCTGGTCGAGATGATCGTCGTCGGGACCCTCGCGTCGGCCATCGGGATCGTGCTGGCCTACGTGATCCACTGGTTCCCGCCGGCCGGCTCCAAGCAGGCCGGCCCGATCGACACGCTCTGGCACGTCCTGCTGATCGTGTCGATCCCGATCTTCGTCCTCGTCGTAACGGTCGTCCTGTTCGCCGTGCGCGACTTCCGCGTGCGGCCCGGCCAGGAGCTGCAGGACGGCCCGCCGATCCACGGCAACACGCGGCTCGAGGTGATCTGGACGGCGGTCCCGGCGACGATCATCGCCTGCCTGGTGGTCTACGCCGCGCTCGTCCTGCACGACGTCGAGAAGGCCCCGGCCGACCCGGCGTCCGAGCTGCGCGTGACGGTCACCGGCGAGCAGTTCGCCTGGCACTACGAGTACCCGGCCTCCGCCGGCGGCAAGGCGGTCGACACCGACCAGCTCTACGTGCCGATCGGGCGCTCCGTCCACTTCGACGTGCGCTCGAAGGACGTCCTCCACGACTTCTGGGTCCCGGAATGGCGGATGAAGATCGACGCCGTGCCCGGGATCACGACCGGATATCGCATCACGCCGACCAGGCTCGGCGAGTTCCCGGTCGTCTGCGCTGAGCTGTGCGGCCTCGGCCACGCGTTCATGCGCTCCACCGCACACGTCGTGACGCAGGCGCGGTTCGACGCCTGGATCGCCAAGCAGAGGAGCTCGACCTGATGCCGTTCATGCCCCCGATCGTGCGGGCCCCGGGGCTCGTCCGCGGCTTCGTCTTCTTCTTCGTCGGCGCATGCTTCGCGTTCGGCCTCAGCGTGGTCACGCGCGCCGCGTACCACTACTCCGACCTGATCGACGGCGACTCGATCACCCGCATCGGGATGCTCGCCGCGCCGCTGTTCTTCCTCGTCGGCCTCGGCGCGTTCGACTACTGGTTCCGCTGGGCGGCCGGCAAGCCGACGATCCCCGAGGACCACTCGGGCCACGGGGCGCGCTCGTGGAAGGACTACTTCCGCGTCAACACCGACCACAAGGTCATCGGCGTCCAGTACACGGTCCACTCGTTCGTCTTCCTCTTCATCGGCGGCCTGATGGCGATGCTGATGCGCGCCGAGCTCGCCGCGCCGGGTCGGCAGTTCGTCGACTCGAGCACGTTCAACGGCCTCTTCAGCGTCCACGCCTCGCTGCTCATCTTCCTGTTCGTCATCCCCGTCTTCGCGGGCCTGGCCAACTACGTGATCCCGCTGATGATCGGCGCGCCGGACATGGCCTTCCCGCGCCTGAACGCGCTGAGCTTCTGGCTGCTGCCGATCGCCGGCCTGATGATGCTCGGCTCGTTCTTCGCGCCGGGCGGGTCGTTCGCCAGCGGCTGGACGGCCTACGCCCCGCTGTCGACCAGCGCGCCGCTGGGACAGGACATGTTCACGATCGGGGTGCAGTTCGCGGGCGCCTCGTCGATCGCGACGGCGCTGAACTTCCTGGTGACGATCATCACCATGCGCGCGCCGGGGATGTCGTTCTTCCGCATGCCGCTGCTGGTGTGGGCGAACTTCGCGACGTCGCTGCTCGTCGTGATCGCGACGCCGTTCATCGCCTCGTCGCAGTTCTTCGTGCTGCTCGACCGGGCGCTGCACTTCCACTACTTCGACGCCGGCCAGGGCGGCGACGTGCTGATGTACCAGCACGTCTTCTGGTTCTACTCGCACCCGGCCGTCTACATCATGATGCTGCCGGGCTTCGGGATAGCCAGCGAGGTGATCGCGGCCCGATCGCGCAAGCCGATCTTCGGCTACCGGATGATGGCCTTCTCGCTGCTGGCGATCGTCGCGCTCGGCTTCACCGTGTGGGCGCACCACATGTTCGTCTCGGGCATGCAGTCGTGGATCCGCGTCCCGATGATGGTCACGACGGCGATCATCGCGGTGCCGACCGGCATCAAGATCTTCTCCTGGCTGGCGACGCTCTGGCAGGGCGTGATCCACCTCGACACGCCGATGCTGTTCGCGCTGGGCTTCGTGACGATGTTCACGCTGGGCGGGATCTCGGGCGTCGTCCTGGCGATGATCCCGATCGACATCCACGTCACCGACACGTACTTCATCGTCGCCCACATCCACTACGTGCTGTTCGGCGGGTCGGTGTTCACGATCTTCGCCGGCGTCTACTACTGGTTCCCGAAGATGACCGGGCGGATGTTCGACGAGCGCCTGGGCAAGCTGCACTTCTGGCTGACGCTGGTCGCGTTCAACGTCACCTTCGCGCCGATGCACCTGATCGGCGTGGAGGGGATGCCGCGTCGCGTCGCCGACTACTCGCAGCAGTTCGCCGGCCTGAACCTGGCGATCTCGATCGCGAGCTGGGTGCTCGGCCTGTCGACGCTGATCTTCCTCTACAACATCGTCACCTCGTGGCGCGGCGGTCCGCGCGCCGTGTCGAACCCGTGGCGCGCGCTGACGATCGAGTGGCAGGTCTCCTCGCCGCCGCCGGTCTTCAACTTCGACACGGTGCCAACCGTCGTCGGCGGGCCCTACGAGTACGGCATCCCCGGCGCGGTCCACGCGGTGTTCAAGACGCCCGAGGTGCCCGCCGCCGCCCACGCCGCGGCCGCGCCCGCGGGGGGTGACGGTCGCTGATGTCCACGATCCTCGTCGTCGCCAACGAGACGATCGCCGGTCGGCCGCTGGTCGACGCGGTGCTCGGCAAGGCCGGGCCCGGCGACGAGGTCGTCATCTGCGTGCCGCGCGCGCAGCCCAAGCACGGCGCCGTGATCTACGCCGACGCCGTCTACGACGCCGCGCAGGTGCGCATCGACCTGGCGCGCGGCTACCTGCGCCGGCACGGGATCGAGGCCGTCGGCGACGTCGGCGACCCCGACCCGTACACGGCGACGATGGACGCCGTCGCCGACTTCTCGCCCGACGAGATCATCATCTCGACGCTGCCGGCGGCCTCCTCCGGGTGGCTGCGGCGCGACCTCGTCGAGCGGATCGCCGACGCGACCGGCCTGCCGGTCACGCACGTCGTCACCGACCTCGACGCCGAGGGCCTCCCCTTCCGCGTGACGCTCGTCGTCGCCAACCGGACGACCCGCGGCCACGAGCTGATCGACGCGCTCAAGGCCAAGTCGGCGGGCGACCAGCACGTCTTCATCGTCGTCGTGCCCCAGGAGGGCGGCGGCGGGCTCGCCGCCGCGGCCGCGCGCGGCCGCCTCAGCCAGCTGCGCGAGCGCGCGCGGGTCTCGGGGCTGCTGATCGCCGGCATGGTCGGCGACCCCGATCCCTACACGGCGACGATGAACGCGCTGCAGTTCTTCCGCATCGACGACATCGTCATCTCGACGCTGCCGGCGACCCGCTCCGGGTGGCTGCGCGCCGACCTCGTCGAGCGCGTCCGGCGCTCCACCAACGTCCCCGTCGAGCACGTCGTGGCGGGTCACGACGTGGCTCTCGCCCAGGAGGCATAGAGCACGCATGGAAGCCGCCGCGATCGCCCACGGCCACGAGCACCACGGGCCGCCGCCCGCGAACAGGTCGTCGCGGGTCGACGCGTCCACGCTCGGGATGCTGCTCTTCATCATCTCCGAGATCATGGTCTTCGGCGCCTTCTTCACGGCGTACTTCTTCATCCGCGTCGTGCAGGGCGACCAGTGGTTCCCGGTCGACGGCCACAAGCTCCCGGTCGCCACCGCGTTCGTGAACACGTGCATCCTCTGCTCGTCGTCGGTGACGCTGCACTGGGCGGAGCTGTCGATCAAGAAGGGCAACCGCAACGGCCTGCGCGCCGGCATGCTGGCCACCTTCCTGCTCGGCCTGACGTTTCTCTTCGTGCAGATCAACGAGTACGTGAACATCGGCTTCGCGCCGCACGACTTCGCCCAGGGCTCGGTCTTCTACGGCCTCACCGGCCTGCACGGCGCGCACGTCGCGATCGGCCTGACGCTGCTGGCGTTCGTCAACATCCGCGCGTTCCGCGGCCACTTCTCGCCCGAGCAGCACCGCGGCGTCGAGATACCGGGCATCTACTGGCACTTCGTCGACGCGATGTGGATCGTCGTGTTCTTCACGGTGTACGTCCTCTAGGGCGTCCCGGGGCGTCGTGCTCGGCAACCCGCTGCGCTCCGAGGCCGCCGCGTTCCGCTGGCTGCTGGCCGCGATCGCCGTCTTCGCCGTGGCGATCGTGGTCGTCGTCGTCGTGCGCGCCGTCTTCTGACGGCGGGCAGGACGCCGCATGGCGGCGGCGCCGGAGGACGCCGCGCGCCGCTACTTGACGGTCAGCGTGCCCTTCATCCCGGCCGCCGCGTGGCCGGGGAGGGTGCAGTAGTACTGGTAGGTGCCGGGCTTGAGCGTGGCGGTGAAGCTCGCCGTGCCCTTGCTGATCTCGGCCGACTTGCCGACGCCCTTGATCGCGATGTCGTGGGTGACGCCCGAGGTGTTGGTCATCTCGATCTTGACCTTGCCGGCCGTCGCCTGCGCCTTGCTGTAGACGTAGGCGAGCTGGCCGCTCGGATCGGCGGGGATCGTCAGCACGCCGTCCTTCTCGATCGCGGTCTTGCTCGAGGTCTTCGGCTTCACGGCGGTCGCGAGCAGCCCCTGGTCCTTGCCCGGCTGGGCGACCACCGAGGCGACGTAGGCGGCGACGTCCTGCGCGTCCTTGCCCTTGACGAGGTTCGCGGGCATGACGCCCCCGCGTGCCGGGATCTTGATCTGCTGGCGGACGACGCCGCGGATCGCGCTCTCGCCGAAGTCCTCGTGGACGTCCCGGCTGAAGGCGTTGTCGAGGTTCGGGCCGACGGTGCCCTTCGTGCCCGCGCGCGCCAGCGTGTGACAGGAGCCGCACTTGGAGACGAAGAGCTGCTTGCCGCGGACGAGGTCGGCGTTGTCGTCCTTGACCGAGCAGCCGGACACGGCGGCCGCGGCGGCGGCGCCGACGGCCACCGTCATGAGCTTCGGTGCGATCCGGGGCATTCGCGGGCAACTCTATACGCGCAGGCGGCGACCCGCATGTCCGCCGCGAGGACCGGCCGACCCGCCCGTGGGAGCGGCTAGAGTTCGGCCCGTGAGCGATCGCTACCGCATGCGCGTCCCCTCGACCGGGCGCGAGGTCATCCTCGAGGCCGTGCCCGGCCGCGTCTACCGCGACCGCGACACCGGGGAGGAGCTCGAGCCGGTCGGGAAGGTGCTTCCCCTCGCGCCGTCGAAGTCCAAGCTGCCGTGGGCCGTCGAGAACCTCCGCTTCTGCAACTGGTGCGAGTCGCTGGCGCAGCGCGACCTCAACGACTGCCCCACCTGCGGGCGCCGGATGGCGCCCCTCTCCTGAGGGGCCGCGTGCGCGGACGCGCCCGGACCGCTGCCACCGTCGCCCTGCTCGTAGCCGCGGGAGCAGTGGCCGCGGGCTGCGGCAGCTCGACCGTCTCCTACCAGGCGCCGCACACCACGCCGCAGCCGACGATCCCGACGGTCGCCGCCGTCTCGAAGACGCCCACGACCTCCCAGACGACCGACACGACGGCGACCGTGGTGACCGACACGACCGCCACGACGACCCCGGCGACCGCCGGCGCGGGCGCCGGCGGGGCCGACAGCACGGCCGCCGGGACCGGCGGCAGCGCGGACACCGGCACGGCGACGACCGACAACTCGGCCGCGACCGGCGGCGCGGGCGACAGCGGCGCCCCCGCCCAGACCACGACGACGTCGCAGGACGTCGGCGGCGGCGCGGCGGCCGGCGCCTCGGCCGACTTCTGCCAGCAGAACCCGGGCGCCTGCTAGCGCGGCAGGCGCCGGGCTCGCCGGCCTCGGGCTAGGTCCCCGCCCCGCCGCCCGACTTGGGCGTCGTGGTCGTCTGCGTCGGCGTGGTCGTCGTCGGCGTGGTCGCCGTGGTGGTGGTCGTCGTCGGCGTCGTGGTCGTGGTCGTCGGCGTGGTCGTCGTGCCCGTCTTCTTGGGGTGCGTCGGGTAGGCGATCAGCGTCGCCGAGTACGTCACGCGCGCCGTGCGGTACAGGCACAGGTAGCGCGTGACGTCCTGCAGCGCGAGCTGCGCCGTCTGCGTCGAGTTGTCGTCGCACTTGTCCTGCGCGCGGCTGGCGCGCCACGACGTGTCGTTGCCGAGCCCGACCGCGAGGATCGGCGCCCACGTCGGCACGGTGATGCCGACGACCCAGCCCTTGTGCACGGGGATGCTGCGCACGAGCGGGAACTGGGCGGTGGAGTTGAAGTACGGCTCGAGCTGCACGATCGGGCTCATCGCCATGACCGTGTCGTTGAGCTTGCTGCCTGGCTTGAGCAGCACGAGCTGCGCCTGCGATGGGCCGCCGTAGTTCGTCTGGAAGTACTTGACCTGCTCGGGGCCGGGGTTGCCGAGCGCGACCGTCCAGGCGACGATCCGGCCCGACTTGGGGATCGTCATCAGGCCGCGCGCCGTGCCGACCTTGGCCTGGTAGCCGGTCGTGCGCGTCATCGCCAGGCACGGCTTGTCCGGGCACGCCGGGCGGGCGACCTCGGGCGTCTGACCGATCTCGATGATCTCGGCACCCGCGGTCGGGGCCGCGATCGCCAACAGGAGGATGGCGGCCGGGGCCGCGAGCAAGCGTCTCATCGAGAGGCATTCAACACGAACTGAGCCCTCGGGTTGTGGTGTGCACCGTTGCGTGCGCAACCACCACGGGCCGAGCGGATCAGCCGGCGAGATGCTCGGCGACGGCCCGCAGGTCGTCCGGGTCGGCGGGCTGCGGGGTCCACGGCAGCCGCAGCGGGTCCGCCGGATAGCGCGGGATCACGTGCAGGTGGAAGTGGAAGACGGTCTGCCACGCCGCGGCGCCGCAGCTGTTGACCACGTTCACGCCGGCGGCGCCGAGGCGCTCCTTCTGCAACACGGCGATGCGCCGCGCCATCGCCCCGCAGGCGGCGAGGTCCTCGGCCGAGATGTCGAGCAGGTCGGCCGCGTGCTGCTTGGGGATCACCAGCGCGTGGCCCCGGGTGCCCGGGTTGATGTCCATGAAGGCGAGCGTGCGCTCGTCCTCGGCGATCCGCGTCGCGGGCAGCTCGCCGGCGACGATCCGGCAGAAGATGCAGTCCGGGTCAGCCGTCATCCGGCGCCAGGCTATAAGGTCGCCCGCTCATGCGGGCGGATCTCGAGCGCGTCGTCGTGCACCTCGCCGGCATCGACCGGCGCCCGACGTCGGAGGGCGAGCGCGAGTCGGCCCAGTGGATCGCCGGCGAGCTGCGCGCGATCGGGCTGGAGCCCGTCGTCGAGGCCGAGCCGGCCAAGGGCGGCTTCTGGTGGCAGCTCTTCGCGCTCAACGCGACCGCCGCGCTCGGTG
>DASZVK010000170.1:0-3347 GCA_035547175.1 Solirubrobacteraceae bacterium | reverse complement strand
CCTCGGCCTCGGCGGCCGAGCCGGCGAGCACGATGGCGGTGCGAAAGGCGATCTGCTGGTGAAGGCGCACGAGCTCCTCGTAGGCGCGCGCGTCGCCGGCCCGCGCTCGATCGACGAGCTGCTGCTCTGACGCCGGCGCGCCGCCCACCTGCCCCGATACGCCGCCGCGCTCATGCCGGTTCCCGGCCACGTCGCCATGATCGCGGGAACGCGGCGCGGCACGGCGGCGTAGTACAGGCATGCGCCCGCGCACGATCGCCCTCGCCGCCTCGCTCGCCGCCGCTGCGGCCCTCGCCGCCACGCCGATCGCCGCCGAGGCCAAGGTCTGGCTGGACGTCGGCGGGCGCAGCGTGCGCTGGGGCGACCGGGTCTCCACGCGCGTGCCCGGCTGCCACGGCAGCGACTGCGGCGTCGGGCTGGGCGGCATCGCCGTCTACGTGGCGCCGGGCCGGCCCGGGACGGGCGCGCCGAAGGCGCCGCCGCGCGTCGGGCGGCTGACGCCGGCCGGCCGGCTGACGTTCCACGTGCCCCGGCTGGCTCCGGGCCGCTACCACCTGGAGACGCGGATGACGTTCGACGGCCGGCGGCAGTGGGTCCCGGCGTCGGAGGCGTTCGTCGTCCGCCGCTGAGCGGCGCCAGGCAGGAGACGCCCGTCGGCGGGCGCGCAGCGGGCATACTCGGCCCGATGGCCGAGGCGCTCGTGATCGTCGACTACCAGAACGACTTCGCCGCGCCCGGCGGCGCGCTCGCGGTCCCCGGCGGCGAGGACGTCGCGGCGCGCATCGACGCCCTGGCCCACGACCCGCGCTTCGCGCTCGTCGTCGCCACGCGCGACTGGCACCCGCCCGACCACCGCTCGTTCGCCGCGCGCGGCGGGCCGTGGCCCGCCCACTGCGTGCAGGGGACGCCGGGGGCCGAGCTGCACCCGGCGCTCGACCGCACGGCGATCGACGCCGTCGTCGACAAGGGCCAGGACCCGGACGCCGAGGGCTACTCGGCCTTCGAGCCCGGCGAGCTGCGCGACCTGCTGCGCGAGCACGGCGTCGACGCGATCACCGTGGTCGGCCTGGCGACCGACTACTGCGTGCTCGACACGGCCCGCGACGCCCTGCGCGAGGGGCTGGCGGTGACGGTCGACACCTCGGCCGTGCGCGCGGTCGACGGCGCGCCCGGCGCCGGCGAGCGCGCGCTGGCCACGCTGCGCGACCTCGGCGCGCGCGTCGAGGACCTCTCGGCGGGCCCCGCCTGACCGGGCGCCGCCGGCGATCAGGTACGGCGACGGCGACGGCGCCTGGCCATGAACCTTATGAATTTGTAAGATTCTGAGACATGCCGGCCCGCGCCGCCCAGCCGCCCGTCTACGTGGCCAAGGCCGACTTCTTCCGCGCGCTGGGGCACCCGGCGCGCGTGCGCATCCTGCAGGAGCTGCGCGACGGCGAGCGGACCGTCGGCGCGCTCCAGGAGGCCGTCGGGCTGGACTCCAGCGGCGCCTCGCAGCATCTCGCCGCGCTGCGCAAGCAGGGCCTCGTCGTCGCCCGCCGCGAGGGGACGAGCGTCCACTACCGGGTGCGCGACCAGCGCGTGCTCGAGCTGCTGACGCTCGCCCGGACGATCATCGCCGGGGGCCTGGAGGAGAGCCGCGGGCTGCTCGACGAGCTGGCCGCCGAGGGGGACCTCTCGGCGCCGCCGCGGGCGGGACAGAGCGCGCGGTGAGCGCGAGCCCGGCGGAGGTCGTCGCCGTGGCGGGCGCCGCGGCGATCGCGCTCGGCGCCGTCGTCGCGCTGCTGCCGCGCGCCCTGCGCGCGGGGCTGCTCGTCCAGGCGGCCGGCATCGCCGCGCTCGGCGTCGTGGGCGCCGTCGCGCTCCTCGGGCACGAGCGGCTCGGCGCCGCCTTTCGCTGGTCGGTCTCGCCGGCGCTCGGCGTCGACGGGCTGAGCGGGCTGTTCCTCGCGCTGCTGGCCGTCACCGCGCTGCCGGCGCTCGTCTTCGCGCTCGGCTACCTGTCCGACGACGGCCGCGGGCGCGTGCTCGGCGCGCTGACCGGCGCGTTCCTGCTGGCGCTGGCCGGCGTCCTCGTCGCGCGCGACCCGTCGACGCTGCTCGGCGCCTGGGAGCTGATGACCGTCGTCTCGGCCGCCGCCGTGCTCGTCGCGCGGGCAGGTGGAGACGACGTCACTGGCCGCGAGGCCGCGTTCCTGTACCTGGCGATCACCCACGTCGGCGGAGCCGGCGCGTGGGTCGCGCTGCTGACGCTCGGCCCCGGCCACGCCGCGGCGCCCGCCGTGATCGCCGTCGCGGCGCTGGTCGGCTTCGGCACCAAGGCCGGCCTCGTCCCGATGCACGCCTGGCTGCCGCGCGCGCATCCGGTCGCGCCGGCGCACCTGTCGGCGCTGATGTCGGGCGTGATGGTGAAGGTCGCGCTCTACGGGCTGATCCGCGTCGACTTCGAGTGGCTCGGCACGCCGCCGACCTGGCTGGGGATCGTGCTGCTGGCGATCGGCGCCGCCTCCGCCGTCGGCGGCATCCTCTGGGGGCTCGTCCAGCGCGACCTCAAGCGGCTGCTGGCCTACTGCACGATCGAGAACGTCGGCATCGTCGTGCTCGCGCTCGGCGCCTCGGCGCTGCTGCGCGCGGGCGGCGACCGGCAGTGGGCGGCGATCGCGTTCGGCGCCGCGCTGCTGCACGGCTGCAACCTCGCCGTCGTCAAGGCGCTGCTGTTCCTCTGCGCCGGCGCCGTCGAGCAGCGCGCCGGGACGCTCGACCTCGACCGGCTCGGCGGCCTGCTGCGGCGGATGCCCTGGACGGGCGGGGCGCTGCTGCTCGGCGCGGCGGCGATCGCCGGCGTCCCCGGGCTCAACGGCTTCGCCTCGGAGTGGCTGGCGCTGCAGTCGCTCGTCCACGTGGCGCTCGACGGCCCGCTCGGGACCGGGATCGCCGGGGCGCTCGCGCTCGCGGCGCTGGCGACCGCCGCCGGCCTGGCGCTGCTGACGTTCGTCAAGGTCTGCGGGCTGGCGCTGCTCGGCGTCCCCCGCACGGAGGCCGGCGCGCGGGCGACCGAGGCGCCGCTGCCGATGCGCGCCGCGACGGCGACGCTCGCCGCGCTGTGCGTCGCGCTCGGCCTCGCTCCCGGCCTGCTGCTGCCGACGCTCGCGGGCCTCGCGCCCGGCGGCGGCGCGCACGGCCTCGCGCGCCACGCGGGCCTCGGCGTCGGCGGCACGAGCCTGCCGACGGTCGCGCTCGTCGCCGGGATCGTCGTCCTCACGGCGCTGCTCGTCCGCGCCCGCGGCGCCCGTCGCGCGCGGCCCGCCCCGGCGTGGGCCTGCGGCCAGCCCGACGTCGCCGCGCTG
>DASZVK010000169.1:0-2550 GCA_035547175.1 Solirubrobacteraceae bacterium | reverse complement strand
CCTGGATCGACGAGCGGCGGCTCGTCTCGCTCGCGACGCCGCGGCTCGTCGCGTCGATCGCCCTGAGCCTCGGCGGCGTCCTCGTGGTGCTCCTCCTCGTCGCGCTGATCGTCGTCGCGCTCGTCTCGCCCGCGGCGGCTGCGGCGGTCGTCAGCTCGAGCGTCGTCGTCGTCCTCGGCCTCGTGACGGGCGTCTGGCGGCGGTTCAACGGCGACTACGGCCTCACGGTCACCCAGGCGCCCGACGGACTGCGGCTGCGCTCCGGCCTCGTCCAGACGTCGGCGGAGGTGATCCCGCACGGTCGCGTGCAGGCGGTGCGGATGGTCGAGCCGATCCTCTGGCGGCCGTGGAGCTGGGCCCGGCTCGAGGTCGACCTCGCGGGCGAGCAGCGGCGCAAGGGCGAGAACCGCTCCGAGGGCAAGCAGCTCCGCGCCGTGCTGCCGGTCGGCCCGCGCGCCGAGGCGCTCGCCCTGCTCGAGCGCGTCCTGCCGGGCGCGCCGGCGCCCGTCGACCCCGCGCCGGCCAGGGCGCGCTGGAAGTCGCCGCTGCGCTTCCGCAACCTCGCCGTCGCGCGGACGGACGAGCTCGTCGCGACCCGGACCGGCCGCCTGGCGCGCGTCACCGTCTGGGTGCCGCTCGCCAAGGCGCAGAGCTTCCGCTGGTCGCAGGGCCCGGTGCAGCGCCGGCTGCGGCTGGCCGACGTGTTCGTCGACACGGCCGGCCGCCGCCTCGGCGCGGCCTTCCGCGACCGCGACGTCGACGAGGCGCGCAGGGAGCTCGACGAGCTGGCGGCGGCGGCGCGGATCGCGCGGCAGGCGGCTCTCTGAGGCGCACCCGCGTCGCCGGCCTGGCCGCCCTCCTGGCCGGCGTCTGCGCCGCCGGAGCGGCGGCGGCCGTCCACCACCGCGTCGAGCACGCGACGCTCGGCGCCTGGCGCGCGACGTTCTCGTACGACCGGAACGACGTGAACACGAGACCCTCCTACTCGCACCTGCGGCTCTCCGTCGCCAAGGGCTCGAAGCAGCTCCTCGACACGCCGGTCGTCTCGTCGGAGCCGGGAGCCGACCATCCCGAGCCCGCGTTCGGCACGGGCCCGGGCCTCTTCTTCCGCGACCTGGACGGCGACGGCAGCCCCGAGCTCGTCCTCGAGCTGTACACCGGCGGCGCGCACTGCTGCTACGTCGACCAGGTCTTCGACTTCGGCAGCCCGCACCCGCTCAAGGTCGAGCTCGACCTCGCCGACGCGGGCGCCAAGGTCGTGCTCGCCCGCGGCAAGCCGCTCCTCCAGTCGGCCGACGAGTCGTTCGCCTACGAGTTCACCGCGTACGCCGGGTCCGGCGCCCCGATCCTGCTGCTGCGGTACCTCGGCGGCCGCTTCGAGGACGTGACGCGCGACCACGTCCAGCTCGTCAGCGCGGACGCCGCGCGCTGGTGGCGGGCCGCCCAGGCGGCGATCGACCGCAAGGACGACGCGCGCGGCGTCTTCGCCGCGTGGGCCGCGGACGAGGCCATCCTCGGCCAGGCGGCGCTGGCGAAGAAGACGCTCCTCACGTACGCGGCCGGCGGGAAGCTGGGGGGCTACGAGGCCGCGGGCTGGCCGGTCGGGCGCGCCTACGTCACGAAGCTCTGGACGTTCCTCGCGAAGCGCGGCTACCTGTGAGCTGGTCGGCGACCGCGGCCGAGAAGGCGCGCCGGTACGAGGAGGGCGCCGCGCGCGTCGACGACGAGCGCTCGGTCGTCCGTCAGGGCAACGTCGCGTACGCGGCCGGGCTGGCGCTCCTGATGGACGGCGATCCGGCCGCGGGCGAGTGGCTCCGCCGCGCCGCGTCCGACTGGCGGACGAGCTGGGACGTCGGCGGCGCGACCGACGCGTGGGGGCGGCCGATCGGGGCGCTCAAGGCGTCGCTGCTCGCCGGCGACGAGCCCGCGGTGGAGGAGCTGGCGCGCTGGACGCTGGAGCTCGGCACCGCGACCGCCGCGTCGCCGATCGGCCGCTACGCCGCCTGCCTCGCGCTGCTCGCGCTCGGCCGCTGGGCCGAGGCGCGCCACGCCGCCGTTTCGCTGCTCGAGCGCGAGGACTTCCCGCACGACGTCGCCGACGCGCTCGCCGCGATCGCGGCCCACGACGTCATCGCCGCCATCGAGGCGATCGAGTCGGTCGTCGCGTCCTTCGAGCGGCGCGACGCGTACCTCGAGGACATGGCGGTCGCCGACACGGCGCTCGTCCTCCGGCTGCTCGCGGCGCGCCGCGGGATCGAGGTCGAGCTGCCGGCGTCGCCCGTGCTGCCGCCGGCCTAGCCGTCCTCGCCCTGGTCGATCGCCGGGTGAAAGGCGATGAGCAGCGTCTGGAGCGGCTGGCTCTCGTCCTCGGCGGCGTCGATCCGGTCGACGAGGTCGGACAGGATCTCGCGGAGCTGCTCGAGCTCGACCTTCGCGTGCACCTGCACCGTCCGCAGGTCGCCCTTCGCGGCGTAGCGCTGGAACGCGCGCTGGAGGTCGCCGAGCTGCGCCGCCTGGAGGTCGCTTGCCAGCCCGCTGGCGCGCACCTCC
>DASZVK010000168.1:0-2943 GCA_035547175.1 Solirubrobacteraceae bacterium | reverse complement strand
CGATCGCGACGGCGCGCCCGTCGGCGGGCGGGAGCTGGACGACGACCATCGCCGCCGCGCACGGACGCGTGCCGACGCTGCGGGCGGTCGTCCGGGCGACGTCGCGCACCGAGGCGGCGACGTCGCCGGAGCTGGGCCTCGAGGCCCGGGCGCGCTAGGGGAAGACGATCACGGCCCGGCCGCGCAGGCCGCCGGCCTCGAGCAGCCGCTGTCCCTCGGCCGCGTCCTCGGGCGCGAGCTCGACGGCCACGCGCGCCCTGATCCGCCCATCGGCGGCGAACGCGCGGATCCGCTCCAGCCACTCGGTGCGCTCGAGCGCGTCGGCGACGGCGACCGCCAGCACCTCGATGCCGCGCGGCAACGGCTCGGCGTCGGGCCAGCCGCGCACGACCAGCAGCCGGCCTCCGTCGCGGATCGCGCCGAGCGCGTCGCGGTTGAGCAGCGCCGTGTCGTAGACCGCGTCGGCGCCGTCCGGGGCGACCTCGCGCACGGCCGCCGTGAAGTCGCCGCGCGGGACGACGACGTCGGCGCCGAACGAGCGCACCAGCTCCTCGTCCTCGGGCTTGGCGTCGGCGATCACGCGCAGGCCGTCGGCCTTGGCGAACGCGATCACGTAGGAGGCCAGCAGCCCGGCGCCGCCGGCGACCGCCAGCGTGTCTCCGGCCGACAGCCCGAGCAGCTCCAGGCCGCGCTGCGCGGTGAGGCCGTTCATCGGCAGCGTCGCCGCCTCGGCGAAGCCCATCCCCTCCGGCAGCGCGACGACCGATGCCGCGGGGGCCACGACCAGCGAGGCCTGGGCGCCGCCGTCGGCGCGCGCCGGGGGCACCGCGCCCATGACGGCCTCGCCGACGGAGACGCGCTCGACGCCCTCGCCGACCGACTCGATCGTGCCCGCCAGGTCCCAGCCCGGCACCCACGGGGGATCGACCCGGAGGTAGTCGGCGCCGCGCGTGCGGACCCCGACGTCGCTGGGGTTGACGGCCGCCGCGCGCACGGCCACGCGGACCTCGCCGGGGCCGGGATCGCGGACCTCGCGGTCGGCGACGTGGATCACGTCGAGGCCGCCGGTCTCGGCGATCGTCACGGCTCGGGCGGTCGTCGGCATGGCCCTGTTCTACCGCACGGGCGCGCGCGGGCACGACACGCAGGCTCGCAAAGCTGGCGCGTCAACGCTCATGACGACGGCGCAGCGGCCGATCACCGGCCGACAGCGCCAGCTCACCACCGTCATGTCCGCCACCGGCCTCATCGCGCGCATCTCCGCGGCACGCGCCGCCGCGATCGAACGCATGGCCGAGAGCGCCTTCCGCTGGCGCCAGCTGGGCTCGCTGCTCGTCGTCGGCGGGGCGCTCGTGCTGCTGGCGCTGGGGCTCCCGCACGACGCCCGCGCCTGCGGGTGGGGCGTGGCGGCGTGCGGCGCGGCCGCCGTCGCCCTCGGCGCGCTCGCGATCGGCCTCGCCGGGCGCCTGCCGGCGTCCGACGCGGCGCTGTCGGCCACGCTCGCCCTCGCGACGGCGCTGATCACGCTCGCGATCGTCGCCGACGGCCACACGAGCAGCCCGTTCGCGCTGCTCTACGTGTGGGTCTGCTTCGAGGCGTTCTGCCTCTTCCGCGGCTGGACCGCGGTCGCCCACCTGGCGCTGGCCTCCGCCGCCTACGCGCTGGCGCTGGCGCTGACCGCCGCCGACGGCGACCCGGTCGTCGCCCGCTGGGTGACGGCGACCGTGGTCGTGTCCGTGGTCGTCGCGCTCGCCGACACGCTGCGCGAGCGGCGCGACCGGCTCATCGAGCGGCTCGCCGCGGCCGCCCGCACCGACGCGCTGACGGGCCTGCTCAACCGGCGCGGCTTCGAGCAGGCGATGGCGCTCGAGCTCGAGCGGGCCGGGCGGCACGCCGACGACGTCAGCGTCGTGATCGGCGACATCGACCACTTCAAGGTCGTCAACGACCGCTACGGCCACGAGCGCGGCGACGACGCCCTGCGCGCCTTCGGCGAGCTCCTCGCGGCCGGGATCCGCGCGATCGACGCCGTCGCCCGGATCGGCGGCGAGGAGTTCGCGCTCGTGCTCCCCGGGACCGGCCCGGAGGGCGCCCGCGAGATCGTCGAGCGGCTGCGGCTGCGCACGCGCGAGACGCTCACCGCGTACGGCACCGGCGGCCTGTCGGTGAGCTTCGGCATCGCCTCCTACCCGGAGCACGGCGACACCGCCGACGAGCTCGTCCGCCACGCCGACCAGGCGCTCTACCTGGCCAAGCGGCTGGGGCGCGGGCGCACGGTCGTGCACGGCACGCGAGCGCCCGAGGGCCTCGAGCGCGGCCTCCCCGAGCAGCTCCCCGCGGTGCTCGTGCTGGCCGAGGCGCTCGACCAGCGCAGCACCGGCACGGCGCTGCACTCGCGCACCGTCGGCCTGTACTCGGAGTGGATCGCGCGCGGCCTGCACCTCGATCCCGAACGCGTCGAGCGCGTGCGCCTGGCCGGCCTGCTGCACGACATCGGCAAGCTCGGCGTGCCCGACACCGTGCTCGACAAGCAGGGCCCGCTGACCGACGAGGAGTGGGCCGAGATGCGCCGTCACCCCGAGCTGGGGGCGCGGATCGTCGCCGGCGCCAACCTCGACGACGTCGCCGAGTGGGTGCTCGCCCATCACGAGCGCGTCGACGGGCTCGGCTACCCGGCTGGGCTGGCCGGCGACGAGATCCCGCTGGAGGCGCGGATCCTCGCCGTCGCCGACGCGTTCGAGGCGATGACGTCGGACCGCTCCTACCGGCGCGGGATGAGCCAGGACGACGCCGTCGACGAGCTGCGCCGCCACGCGGGCACGCAGTTCGACGCCCACGTCGTCGACGCCTTCCTGGCGGTCTTCGAGCCCGGCGAGCGCCTGCTGGGGCCGTCGGGGCGGGAGGCCCGGCCGTGAGCGTGTGGGGCGTCGACGGCGCGACCGA
>DASZVK010000167.1:0-12916 GCA_035547175.1 Solirubrobacteraceae bacterium | reverse complement strand
CCTCGCGCTCGGCGCCGAGGGCCACGACCGCCGCCAACCGCCGCCTCGGCGCCGAGGAGCAGGCGCTGCGCACCGCCCAGGACGCCTGGGAGCGCATCTTCCGCCACAACGACGCCGCCCACGTCCCGGCCGAGTGGGTCGCCGGCTTCTACGGCCTCTACGCGCTGGCCCAGAAGACGTTCGGCGTCAACTGGCTGCTGCTGGCGTCGATCCACCGCCAGGAGACCGCCTTCTCGACCGCCGGCTCGACCTACCACGGCCTCAACTGGGTGCACTGCTGCGCCGGGCCGATGCAGTTCAACGTGACCAACGGCGTGATCTCCACGTGGGACAAGTACAAGCTCGCCTACCGGCTCGCGTCGCGGCCCGCCGGCTACCCGCACGAGACCGAGCACCACCCGTCCGTCTACGACGACTTCGACGCGATCATGGCCGCCGCCAGCATGCTGCGCTCGGACGGCGCCGGCGCCGGGCTCGACCAGGCCGCCTGGAACGCCGCCTACCTCTACTACGGCGGCAGCCTCGAGGGCGTCGACTACGCCAACGAGGTCCTCGCCCGCGCGATCGGCTGGTCGCAGCACGGCTTCAGCGCCAACACGCCGGTCGACCGCTCGCTGGTCGAGTCCGTCCACGCCGCCTGGGGCGAGCCCGTCCGCCGCGAGCTCGTCAAGGAGCAGCGCGAGGCCGACGAGGCGGCCGGGCACGAGCCCGCGACGACCGCCCCGGTCGCCCGCTGAGCGCGGCCGCCTAGCGGTTCGCCCGGCGCTGGCGGCGCGCCGCCTTCGCCTTCGCCCGCGCGCGTCGCTTGGCCCGCGGCGAGCGGTTCGGGCGCGGATCGCCCATCCCCGGGTGCGCCTCCTCGGCCTTGCCGACGGGCGCCCGCTCGCGCGCATCGGCGACGATCCCCCAGGCGATCGCGGCGATCAGCAGCACGCTCGCGACGACGATCAGCAGCGACTGCCAGGTCTGCATCGGTGCGGATCGTCGCACATATCATGGTGCGCACATGCCTCCCAAGCCCCGTCAGATCAAGATCGAGCAGCGCGGCGCCCTGGCCGCGATGCAGGCGCTCGAGGCCAAGAGCGACGAGGAGCTCGAGGCCGAGGTTCGCTTCCGCTCGGCCGCCCAGGCGATCCTCGGCGCCCGCGCCGCCGAGCGCTTCGACGCCAAGGCCGCGCGCGCCCACTTCCAGAAGGCGATCGCCGCCGCGCGCCCGCAGGAGCGGATGCAGATCCGGCGCATGGCCGACGCCGCGCTCGCCCAGGCCGAGCGCCGTCCCGACGACCTGCGGGTGGCGATGGAGCGCCTCGGCCAGGAGGCGCCGAGCGGCCGCCAGATGCTGGTCCTGCGCCTGCTGGCGCTCGTCCAGCCGCCCCCCGGGGCGAGCATCCTGCTGCGCGCCCGCGGCGTGCTGCTGATCCTGCTGCTCGTGATCGCGCTGCTGGCGATCGGCTTCGGCGTCGTCGAGCTGATCTCGCTGCCGTTCGGCGGCATGGCGATCGGCGGCGCGGTCGTGGTCGGCTTCTTCGTCGTCCTCTTCGTCATCGGCGGGCTCGTCTGGTTCGGGCGGCGAAGGCAGCGCCGCGCCAAGGCGGCGGCCTGACGGCGGGCGGCCGCGGCCGTGTGCGGGCGCTACACGCAGACGATCGACGACGGGCCGGCGCTGCGCATGCGCTTCGGCCTCGGCGCGAGCGTGCCCGTGCGCCCGCGCTGGAACGTCACGCCCGGCGACGAGGTGCTGACCGCCGGCCGCGACGGCGGCGAGCTGCGCCGCTGGGGCTTCCTGCGCGACAGCGCCTACACGACGATCAACGCGCGCGCGGAGACGCTGATGGCGCGCCCGATCTGGCGCACGGCGCTCGACGAGGGCCGCTGCCTGATCGTCGCCGACGGCTTCTACGAGTGGCACGCCGAGAACGGCCGCAAGCAGCCCTACTGGATCGCCCGCGCGGACCGCGCGCCGTTCGCCTTCGCCGGCCTCGCGTCGCCGTGGGGCACGTGCGCGATCGTCACCACCGCCGCCACCGAGCGCCTCGCCGGCCTGCACGCGCGGATGCCGGTGATGCTCGACCAGGGCGCCGAGCAGGCCTGGCTGTCGCCCGAGCTCGGCGCGGCGGAGGCGCACGCGCTGCTGGGCGGCTACGAGGACACGATCGCCGTGCCCGTCGGCCCGGCGGTCAACGACGCGCGCTTCGACGACCCGGCCTGCCTGGCGCCGGCGCCCGAGCCGCCGCCTACGTTGTTCTGAGCGTCGCGCGCTCGATCAGGATCGTCTGCATCGCCCGCTCGGAGGCGTCGGCGGGCGTGCGCGCGATCCGGTCGACGGCGCGCATCGAGCCGATCACCCGGCCGACGAGCGCGTAGTCGGGCGGCAGCTGCGCGTCGCGGGCCGTGACGATGAAGAACTGGCTGCCGGCCGTGCCCGCCGGCTGCGTCGCGGCCTTGGCCATCGCGACGACGCCGCGGCGGTAGACGGTCCCCTTCGGCGGCGGCTCGACCGTCTCGTACCCGGGCCCGCCGGTGCCGTTGTCGAGCGGGTCGCCGGCCTGGATCACGAAGCCGGCGGCGATGCGGAAGAAGATCAGGTGGTCGTAGAAGCCCGCGCGCACGAGCGACGCGAACGAGCTCGTCGTCCTCGGCGCGCGGCGGACGTCGAGCTCGATGCGGATCTGGCCGCAGTTGGTCTGCAGCGTGACGACGTGCGCGCGCTTCGGGTCGAGCGTCGTCGCCGGCGGCGACAGGCTCTGCGCGCCCTTCGAGGGCGGCGAGCTGACCTTGTGGCAGCCGGCGGCGGTCTTCGCCCGCGTCGTCTCGGTGCGCGTCTGCGCGACCGTCGTCGTCACCGTGACGGTCGTGGCGGGCGCTCCCCCGCCCCCGCAGGCGGCCAGGGCGAGCGCGGCGACCAGGGCCGTGGCGGCGAGCGCGCGGGGCATCGGGCGCCCGACCATACTCCAAGCCTCCCGATGCCCCTGTCCGCCTTCGCCGCCCGCTACGACCACCTGCTGCTCGACCTCGACGGCTGCGTGTGGCTCGGCGAGGAGCTGACCGAGCGCGCCGTGCAGGCGCTCGAGGCGTGGCGCGCGGCGGGGCGCGCGCTGGCCTTCGTGACCAACGAGACGCGCATGAGCGAGCAGGACTTCGTGCGCAAGCTGTGGCGGCTGGGCGTGCAGGCGTCGGTCGAGGAGGTCGTCACCGCGGGCGGCGCGCTGCAGCACCTGCTCGCCCAGCGGCCCGACCTGCGGACGGCGTTCGTGATCGGCGCCCCGGCCGTCTGGGAGCACGTCGAGGGCGCCGGCAAGCGGATCGTCAACCACACCGCGTTCGCCGAGCGCGCCGACGTGGTCGTCGTCGCCGCGCACGAGGCGCTCGGTTACGAGGAGCTGACGATGGCGGTGCGCAGCGCCGCGCGCGGCGCGCCGGTCGTCGCGCTCAACCGCGACGCGACCTTCCCCCGCGACGACGGCCTGCACGCCGGCACCGGCGCCGTCGTGGCCGCCGTCGAGTACGCGGCCGGCGTGCGCGCGATCAGCGTCGGCAAGCCCGAGTCGCAGCCGTTCCTGACCGCGCTGGACCGGCTCGGGCCCGGCCGCGCGCTGATGGTCGGCGACCGCGTCGACGCCGACGTCGCCGGCGCGTACGCCGCGGGCATCGACGCCGCCCTCGTCCTCACGGGCGTGACGGCGAGCGCGCCCGAGGAGGACGTGCCCGGGCTGGTGCGCACGGCCGCATCGCTCGCCGAGCTCGTCCTCGGCCCATAGCCTTCCGGCGGTGGATCGCGCCCGCCACCCGGCAGACGAGGCCTCCGGCGGCGAGCGCGCGGCGCTGGCCGCCAAGCTCGCCGCGGCGCGCGCGGTCGGCGCGCTCTCGCGGCTGGCCGGGCGCGGCGCGACGAGCCTGCCGGGCAAGGCGCTCGTGCGCATGGACCCGCGCGCGATCGGGCGCCTCGGCGCGCGCCTGCCACACGGCAGCGCGGTGCTCTCGGCGACGAACGGCAAGACCACGACGGCGGCGATGGTCGCCTCGATCCTCGAGCGCCGCGGCGAGCGGCTGGTGCACAACCGCGCCGGCGCCAACATGGCCGGCGGCGTCGCCACGGCGCTGCTGCGCGGCGGCGGCGATCGCGGCCTGTTCGAGGTCGACGAGTTCTGGCTCGACCGCGTCGTCCCGCAGCTGCGCCCGAGCGCGCTGCTGCTGGCCAACCTGTTCCGCGACCAGCTGGACCGCTACGGCGAGCTGGAGGCGATCGCCGACCGCTGGGCGGCGGTCGTCGCCGGCCTCGACCCCGCGGCGGCGCTCGTGCTCGACGCCGACGACCCGCTCGTCGCCGATCTCGGCCGCGAGCGTCCGGGCGTCGTCTACTTCGGCGTCGACGACCCGGCGATGGCGATGGCGCGCATGCAGCACGCCTCCGACTCCAAGCACTGCCGGCGCTGCGGCGCCCCTTACGTCTACGACGCGATCTACCTCGGCCACCTCGGCCACTACCACTGCCCGACCGGCGACGCCGAGCGCCCGCAGCCGTCGGTCGTGGCGTCCGCGGTCGAGCTGCGCGGTACGCGCGGGGCGGCCTTCGACCTGCTCGTCGGCGGCCAGCGGCGCCGCGTCGAGCTCCCCCTCCCCGGCCTCTACAACGTCTACAACGCGCTGGCGGCGGCGGCGCTGGCGCACGCGCTCGGCGCCTCGGCCGACGAGGTCGTCGCCGGCCTGCGGGCCGTCTCGCCCGCGTTCGGCCGCGCCGAGACCGTGACGCTCGCGGGCACCGGCGCGGCGGCGCCGCGCGAGCTGTCGATCCTGCTCGTCAAGAACCCGGCCGGCGCCAACGAGGTGCTGCGCACGCTGGTCCTCGAGCCCGGCGACCACGACCTGCTCGGCGTGCTCAACGACAACGTCGCCGACGGGCGCGACGTGTCCTGGATCTGGGACGCCGACTTCGAGGTGCTCGCCGGGCGCATCCGGCGCGCGACGTGCGCCGGCACGCGTGCCGAGGAGCTCGCCGTGCGGCTGAAGTACGCCGGCGTGGCGCCCGAGCGGATCGCCGTGGCGCCCGACGTCGAGCGGGCGCTCGACGCGGCCGCCGCCGACGGCGACGGGCGCCTCTACGCGCTGCCGACCTACACGGCGATGCTGGCGCTGCGCGAGCTGCTGGCGCGCCGCGGCGCCGCGCGGGGGTCGTTCCGGTGAGGGATGGCGTGCCGGCCGGCGTCGTCGAGGCCGTCGCCTGGCACGACCTCGAGTGCGGCGCCTACGCCGAGGACCTGCCGCTGTGGCACGAGCTGGCCGCCGACCCGGACCGCCCGCCGGGCCCGATCCTCGACGTCGGCGCCGGCACGGGACGCGTCGCGCTCGACCTCGCGCGCGCGGGCCACGAGGTGATCGCGCTCGACGCCGACGCCGAGCTGCTCGCGGCGCTGCGCGAGCGCGGGCGCGGCCTGCCGGTCTCGACGCTGCTCGCCGACGCGCGCGACTTCGCGCTCGACCGCCGCTGCTCGCAGGTCATCGTGCCGATGCAGTCGGTGCAGCTGCTCGGCGGCGGGCACGGCGCCTTCCTGCGCTGCGCGGCGCGCGCGCTGGCGCCCGGCGGCCTGGTCGCGATGGCGATCGCCGACCCTCCCCCCTACGACGGCGACGTGCGGCCGCTGCCGGACATGACCGAGCGCGACGGCTGGATCTGGTGCAGCCGCCCCGTCGCGATCCGCGAGCGGCCCGACGGCATGGCGATCGAGCGCGTGCGCGAGCTGGTCTCCCCCACCGGGGAGCGCACGGTCAGCGAGGACGTCGTCGTGCTCGCGCGGCTGACCGCGGCCGAGCTCGAGCGCGCCGGCGCCGAGGCCGGCCTGCGCCCCGCCGGCCGCCGCGCGATCGCCCAGACCGACGACTACGTCGGCAGCGAGGTGGTGGTGCTGCGTGGGTGAGTGCCGCACGCTGCGGGTCTGCGCGCTGTACCCCGACCTGATGAACATCTACGCCGACCGCGGCAACCTGCTGATGCTCGAGCGCCGCTGTCAGTGGCGCGGGATCCGCTTCCGGCTGACCGGCGCCGGGCTCGGCGACGCGGTCGATCCCGACGCGCACGACCTCTTCTACATCGGCGGCGGCCAGGACCGCGACCAGGCGCTGTGCGCCCACGACATGGTCCGCACCAAGCGCGACGCGCTGCACGCCGCGGCGGCGCGCGGGGCGCTCGTGCTCGCCGTCTGCGGCGGCTACCAGCTGCTCGGCCGCTCCTACGTGCTCGGCGACGAGGAGATCCCCGGCGTCGGGCTCGTCGACCTGACGACCGTGCGCGCGGACGGGCCGCGGCTGATCGGCAACGTCGCGATCGAGGTGCAGCTGCCGGGGCTCGACGGCAAGCGCATCCTGGCCGGCTTCGAGAACCACGGCGGCCGCACGCGCCTGGGCCCCGGCGAGCGGCCGCTGGGCCGCGTCCTGCGCGGCCACGGCAACACCGGCTCCTCGGGCTGGGAGGGCGTGCGCCGCGGGACCGTGATCGGCACCTACCTGCACGGCCCGCTGCTGCCCAAGAACGCCTGGTTCGCCGACTGGCTGATCGCGACCGCGCTCGGGCTCGACGGGGCGGGTGGGCTGGCATCCCTCGACGACGCCCTCGAGGACGCCGCCCACGCCTCGGCCCTCCGCGCCGCCGGGCTGTAGCATCCGCGCCCTGCTGAGGCTCGCGGCGTCCATCGGCGGTCTGCTCTCGGCCGCGGCGTTGCTCGTCGCCTGCGGCTCGTCCTCCCCCGACGTCTCCCACGTCGGCATGATGCCGAGCCCGCTGATCGAGCGGCGCGCCGAGAACGCCACGGCGCCCGAGATCGTCGTCGGCTCGAAGGACTTCACCGAGGAGTACGTGCTCGCCGAGGTCTACGCGCGGGCGCTGCGCGCGGCCGGCTACCACGTGCGCACGCACCTCGACATCGGCGACGAGCGCGACGCCTACGAGGTGCTCACCTCGGGCGTCGTGTCGGCCTATCCCGAGTACCTCGGCACCGCCCTGACGAGCCTCTACGGGGTCAGCGCCGAGCGCGTCCCGCGCACCGTGCGCGCCGCCTACGCGCGCGTGCGCGCGCACGCCGCCGAGGACGGGATCGTCGCGCTCGCGCCGACGCCGTTCAGCGACAGCAACGGCTTCGCGGTCAGGCCGCAGACCGCGTCGCGCCACCGCCTGCGCAGCCTCTCCGACCTCGCGCGCGCGGCGCCGTCGCTGACCCTCTCGGGCGCGCCCGAGTGCGCCCGGCGGCTGGACTGCCTGAAGGGCCTGCGCGCCGCCTACGGCGCCTCGTTCAAGCGCTTCCTGCCGATCGACATCGCCGACCGCTACCGGACGCTCGCCTCCGGGCGCAGCGACGTCACGGTCGCCTTCACCACCGACGGGCAGATCAAGACCGACGGGCTCGTGCTGCTGCGCGACGACCGCCACATGCTGCCGCCCGACAACGTCACGCTGCTGGTGCGCTCGGCGGTCGCGCGGGCGGCCGGCCCCGGCCTCGCGCGCGTCGTCGCGCTCGTCCAGAGGGGCCTGACGACCGCGACGATGCAGGAGCTCAACTCGCGCGTGGACATCGACGGCCAGTCGCCCGGCGCCGTCGCCGCCGAGTACCTGCGCGAGAACGGCTACGTGCGCGGCTGACCGAGCCGCGCGACGAGCTCGCCGACCAGCGACTCGTAGGGCTCGAGGAACGCCTCGTCGGTCGGCAGCCGCCCGGTCATGAACTTGACGACCTGCGGCAGCATGAACGGCAGGACGGCCATCGAGACGACCGCGACGGCGACCAGCTCCGGGTCCAGCGACGGGTCGACCTCGCCCGCCGCCTGCGCCGCGCGGACGCTCTCGACGTGGCGCTCCCAGGTGGCGCGGCGGTCCTCCTCGCGGACGATCCCGCCGGCCGGGTCGGTCTCGAGCGCCTCCCAGCCCAGCAGCCGCTGCCAGAGCGCGGAGTTGGGATGCATGCCCAGCCGCGTCAGCAGCTCCATCTTCTCGGCCAGCGTGTCGCAGGCGGCCTCCGCCTCGCGCTTGGGCTGCGAGCTCTCGACGAGCCGGCCGAGGACCTCGTTGTAGAGCTCGAGCTTGCCGCCGAAGTAGTGGTAGATCAGCTGCTTGTTGACGCCCGCCTCGCGCGCGATCTCGTCGACGCGCGCGCCGGCCAGCCCCTTGGCCGCGAACTGGCGCGTCGCCGCCGCGAGGATGCGCTGCGCGGTCTCGGTCAGCGTCGTCGCCGTCATCCGTAGGCGAACGCGACGCGCCCGCCGGTGTCGATCATCACGCTCTTGCTCTCCGTGTAGCGGTGCAGGGCCTCCACGCCGAGCTCACGGCCCAGCCCGCTGGCCTTGAGCCCGCCGAACGGCGCTGAGTGCTGGACGACCCGGTAGTTGTTGACCCACACCGTACCCGCGCGCAGCCGCCGCGCCATCCTGTGCGCGCGGCCGACGCTCTCGGTCCAGACGCCCGCGGCCAGGCCGTAGTCGGTGTCGTTGGCCAGCCGCACGGCGTCGTCCTCATCGGAGAAGCGCATCAGGCAGGCGACCGGGCCGAAGACCTCCTCGCGCGCCAGCCGGCAGCCGTTGTCGACGTCGCCGTAGACGGTCGGCTCGACGAACAGCCCCGGGCGGTCGATGCGCCCGCCGCCGGTCAGCGGCTCGAGGCCCTCGCTGCGGCCGAGGTCGAGGTAGCCGAGGACCTTCTCGAGCTGGGCGGGCGAGGCGACCGGGCCGAGCTGCGTCGCCGGGTCGGCCGGGTCGCCGGGGCGGATCCGCCGCGCGCGCGAGACGAGCAGCTCGGCGACCTCGTCGTAGGCGGCGTCCTGCACGAGCACGCGCGAGCCGGCCATGCACGACTGGCCCGTCGCGGCGAAGATCCCGGCCATCACGCCGTTGACGGCGTTGTCGAGGTCGGCGTCGGCGAAGATCACGTTCGGCGACTTGCCGCCCAGCTCGAGCGACACGCGGGCGTTGCGATCGGCGGCGATGTGGGCGATCGCCCGGCCCGTCGCGGCCGAGCCCGTGAAGGCGATCTTGTCGATCCCCGGGTGGCCCGCCAGCGCGATCCCGGTCGGGTCGCCGGGGCCGGTGACGACGTTGACGACGCCGGGCGGGAAGCCGGCCTCCATCGCCAGCTCGGCGAGCCGCAGCGTCGACGTCGGCGTGACCTCCGAGGGCTTGACGACGACCGTGTTGCCCGCCGCCAGCGCCGGGAACAGCTTCCACCCCAGCAGGCCCAGCGGCGTGTTCCACGGCGTGATCGCGGCGATCGTCCCGATCGGCTCGGGCACCGTGTAGGCGACGATCTCGGGCACGCCGACGGGAACGGTCGCGCCCTGCAGCGCCTCGGCCAGCCCGGCGAAGTAGTGGCAGTCGCCGGCGACGACGTCGACGCCGGCGCGCATCTCGGTGATCAGCTTGCCGTTCTCGCGCACCTGGCGCAGCGCGAGCGCGTCGGCGTCGGCCAGCAGCAACTCCGCCAGCCGGCGCAGCAGCGCGGCGCGCTGCGCCGCGGTCGCCTGCGGCCAGCCGCCCTCGTCGAACGCCCGCCGGGCGGCGCGCACGGCGCGGTCGACGTCGACCGGCCCGGCGACCGGGACCAGCCCCCAGGCCGACTCGTTGAACGGGTCGAAGCAGCGAAACGTCTCGCCCGACTCGGCCGCGACCCAGTCGCCGTCGACGAGCATGCGGAACTCGCGCTGCACCTCCTCGGGCGCCCGCACGCCGGCGATCGCGGCGCCCTCAGGCATGCGAGCGCACGGCCGGCTCGGGGATCGGCTCGCGCCACGGGCGCAGCTGGTGCTCGGCGACCTGCGGGCCGAGCAGGAAGTGGCGCGCCTCCTCGTGCGTCTCGATCAGCGGCAGGTTGGCGTCGTAGAGCGCGTCGCCGTGCGGCAGCGGGCCGGCCTTGGACACGTGCCCGGGCGTCTGGCGGCCGATGATCTCCTCCAGCAGCCAGACCGCCTCGATCAGCTTGGGCAGGTCGACGCCGGTCTCGATGCCCATCTCCTCGAGCATGTTGACCACGTCCTCGGTCGCCGCCATCCCGGTCGCGCGGCCCGTGCCGCAGTACGGGCAGCCGCCGATCCCGCCCGCCGTCGTCTCGATCTGCAGCTCGTGGCGGTCGTCGAGCACGCGCAGCGCCGCGTAGATGCTCGGCAGCGCCATGCCGCGCGCGTCGTGCAGGTGCAGGTGGAAGTAGGTGATCTGCGGCCAGCGCTCGAGGATCGCCTCGAGCTGCTCCTCGACGACGTGCGGCATGCACCAGCCCATCGGGTCGCCGAGCGTGACGCGGCGGACGGGGATCCCCACCTCGTCCCACGCGGCGTGCTGGCGCTCGAGCATGTCCATGCGCCGCTCGGGCGTGAAGCGGCCCTCGAAGTTCGAGCCGAAGGCGGCGTTGACGGCCAGCTCGGCCTGCTCCGCCCCGCGCTCGACGGCGGCGGCGACGATCGCCGGCCAGCGCTCGATCTCCTGCGCCTGGCTGAGGTTGGTGTTGCGGCGCGTGAACGTGTCGCAGAGGTGCGTGAACAGCGCCGGCGCCCCCTTCGGCCGCGACAGCGGCGGCGTGAACTCCTTGGCCCGCTCGCGCCCCTTCTGGTTGAGCGCCAGCGCCGTGTAGGCGACGCCCTCGACCGGGTGGAAGCCCTCGAGCACCTCCTCGATCCGCGCCATCTGCGGCGTGTACCTCGGGCTGACGAACGAGCCGACGACGATCTCCCTCAGCCCCGTCTGCGAGAGCGCGTCGAGCAGCCGCGCCTTGTCCTGCGGCGAGATGTCGACGGACTCGATCTGCATGCCCTCGCGCATGCACTCCTCGACGATGTGGACCTTGGGGTAGGTCACGGCTCTCCTCCTGCTCGGGCCTTGACAGCGGTCTCAACTGACTGGTTGGATACTAGGGGAGCGCGTCGATCTGGACAACCGGAGGAGAGTCGAGCGCGTGACGTACGTGACGGAGGAGATCAAGGCGCTGGTCGGCGTGCCCGGGCCACGCTTCACGGCCCCCGGGCCGCTCGGGCCCGACGAGCTGCGGCGCTTCGTGCAGGCCGTGATGGAGCCCGACCCGGTCCACTGGGACGAGGACGCCGCGCGCGCCAGCCGCTACGGCGAGGTCGTCGCCCCGCCGCTCTACGTCCTGCACGCGGCCTCGCGCCGGCACCCGGGCACGCCCGACCCGCTCGAGCGCCTGCGCACCGAGCCCGACTGGGACGGGCTCGACGTCCAGGCCGGCTTCGGCGGCCTGCCGCCGATCGACGTGCCGCTCAAGCGCGTGCTCAACGGCGGCACCGAGGCCGAGTTCTTCAAGCTGCCGGCGCTCGGCGCGACGATCAGCGCCCAGTCGCGCTACGTCGACATCAGCGACCGCGAGGGCCGCAGCGGGCCGATGGTCTTCGCGCGGATCGAGACGCTCTACACCGACCAGGACGGCGAGCGCCTGGCGCGCGTCGTCAACACGGCGATCATGCGATGAGCGCGCACGCGAGCACGGGGCGGGTCTTCGAGGACGTCGCGCTCGGCGACAGCCTGCCGGAGGTCGTGCGCGGCCCGATGACGAGCGCGCACGTGATGCGCTGGTCGGCGGCGATCGAGAACTGGCACCGGATCCACTACGACCACCCGTTCGCCGTCGAGCACGACGGGCTGCCGGGGCTGCTGCTCAACGGCACCTTCAAGCAGCACCTGCTCGTCCAGCTGATGCGCGGCTGGCTGGAGCCGGCGGGATGGCTGGCGCGGATCCAGATGAGCTTCCGCGGCATGGACCTCGTCGGCGACACGCTGACCGCCTGGGGCCGCGTGATCCAGGCGACCGAGCGCGACGGCCTCGGCCACGTCGTCTGCGAGATCGGCATCCGCAACCAGCGCGGCGAGGACGGCACGACGGGCGAGGCCACGGGCGTCCTGCCGCTGCGCGACGGCCCACCCGTCCCCTACCCGTTCCCGGGCCTGCCGGAATGAACGCCCGGGCACGGTCAGGCGCGCTCGACGGCGTGGTCGTGCTCGAGATCGGACACGGGATCGCGGGCCCGTTCGCCACCCGCCTGCTCGGCGACCTCGGCGCCGACGTGGTCAAGCTCGAGGATCCGCGCGGCGACCTCACCCGCCGGCTGGGCCCGTTTGCCATCGACGAGGCGGGCGAGCGCACGAGCGCGCTGTTCGAGCTGCTCAACTGGAACAAGCGCGGCGTCGAGCTCGACCTGCGCGTCCCCGCGGCGCGCGAGCGCGCGCGCGAGCTGGCCCGCGCGGCCGACGTCGTCGTCACCTCGCTGCGGCCGGCGACGCTCGACGCCTGGGGCCTCGACGCCGCGACGCTGCGCGACGGCGCGCCGCGGCTGGTCGTCACGACCGTCACCGACTTCGGCGCGAGCGGCCCGCTGCGCGACTGGCGCGGCTCTGACCTCGTCTTCCAGGCGATGGGTGGCGTCGCCCAGATCAGCGGCACGGCCGGCCGCGAGCCGATCAAGCGCGGCCTGCGCCAGTCGCCGTGGTGCGCCGGCGTCAACGCCGCCTACGCGTCGCTCGCCGGCCACCTCGCCGCGCTGCGCACCGGCGCCGGCGCCCACGTCGACCTCGCGATCCGCGAGGTGCCCGCCTCCGAGCTCGTGCTCAACGAGGCCTGGTACCTGTCGATCGGCGCCGTCCAGGGCCGCCGCCCGGCGGTGCGCGACCCGCTCGGAGGACCGCTCGGCGGCGGCGACCCGCTGCCGGCCGGCGACGGCCACGTCGCGCTCCAGGTCAACCCGACGGTGACGACGGCGCACCTGGCCGAGCTGCTCGACCTGCCGGCGCTCGCCGACGCGCGCTTCGCGACGACCGACGGGCGCACCGAGCACGCGGCCGAGCTGGTCGAGCTGCTGTCGGCCCGCCTGGGCCGCGAGGACCCGATCGAGCTGTTCGAGCGCGCCTCGCGCGCGGGCCTGCTGTGCGGGATCGTGCGCGG